>JAGRBY010000039.1 GCA_020433835.1 Anaerolineae bacterium
TTCAATCTGCACTGCAATCAGGTGTTTCTTCTTATAGCGTTGAGCATCGAATTATTCGTAAAGATGGTCAGGAAAAGTTTATTGCCGGTACGGGCCATATCGACTTCTCAAAAGACGGTCAGCCAGTTAAATTGATAGGGGTTGCTCAAGATGTTACAGAGCAGAAGCGATCGGAGGTCATTTTAGCCAAACAGGCCCGAGAGCTTGAAACTGTCGCTAAAATTGCCACAACGGTTTCAACAATATTTGAACCTCACCTTATGCTTCAAACGGTAGTGGATTTGGCTAAGGATAATTTTGACCTTGACCATGTCCAAATTTATCTGCTTAATGAAACCGGTGATCGATTAAGTCTATCTGCGGCTTCTGGTAATAGTGATCGGTCGAAACTTTCTAAGGACAAACCTATTTCATTTGATAATCCCCATTCTCTTGTAGCTCGCGTTGCCCGCGAACGGCAAGGAATTGCGGTTAGTACTAATGAAGCTGCTGCTGATAGTGTTCAAATACAGTTGGCTACCATGGGATCAGAACTTGCTGTGCCAATTATGACGGGTGATCAGGTGCTTGGGGTCTTGGCCATGCAGTCTGCAAAGATAGGCCAGTTTTCTAATGAGAATGTGCGCACCGAAATGACATTAGCTTCTCAAGTTGCTGTTGCTCTGCAAAATGCCCGTTCTTTTGCCAAATCTGAAGCTGCTCTGCAAGAACTGAACGCTTTAACACGCCGCCTGACAAGAGAAGGCTGGGATGATTTTATGGATCATCGACCGGACTCTGAGTTGGGATACTTCTACAACCTGGACAAGATATCTCCTATTGAAACGCATGAAATAAGTGGAGATGAAGAAATAGCGTTTGATTACCCTCTTGTTACCCAGGGTGAAGTTATTGGGCAGCTCGAACTCATTGATCCCCAACTGTTGAGTGAAGAGGCACTGGAGATTATTGAAACTGTTGCCGCACGCTTGAGTACGCATCTTGAAACCTTGCGGCTTTCAGAGCAAACTCAGCAAGCCCTAATGGAACAACAACAGGCTAGAGCACTTCTTGACAAGCGTGTTAGGGAGCTTAACTGTCTTAGCGATATTGGACGCAAAATTGCCGAAGCGCCTTCTATCACGCAACTGCTTACCTGGATTGCTGACCGAATACCATCGGCGATGCAGTATCCGGAGCTGTGCCGGGTTGCGATACAGTATCAAAATGATCTTTACGGTTATTCTGAAGCTGTTGAGATACCTTCACAAATTGTGAGCACATTAAGCGTGGGGGGAAAGATTAATGGCAAATTATATATTGCTTATACACACAAACAAGATTTTTTGGATGAAGAGAGCACCCTGTTGGGAGGTATTGCTACCCGGGTTAGCAGTTATTTGGAAACCCGCTACTTGTTTGAGCAAACTCAGGTAGCTTTAGCTAGTACTGAAGCGCTTTATTTGGTTGGTCAAGTTATTAGTCGTTTAGACAGTGCTGAAACTATTATGCAAGATACAGCAACCGTTCTGGTCGACCAACTTGGTTATGAAAGTTCGGGGTTGGCTCTCATCAATGAAAAAGAGCAGATCCTTGAAGGGATTGCCGGATCTGGACAGGGTATGACCGAAGAAGTCATTAAGCAGCGGTATTCAACCAAAAAACAGTCATTAAATACCTTGATATCCCCCACATTAGACGGAAAGTCGATAATTATCAATGATGTTACTAATGACGAGCGTGCTGCTGCCTTAGATAATCAGGTTAGAGTCCGTCTGGGACGAATGCTTCAAGTACCTATTGTAGTCCGTGGTAAAGTTACCGGCATTATTGCAGCTAGTCGCTCACTGACAATGCCGGAGCTAAACGAACAAGATTTGAATTTGATAACAGCTATTGCTGAGCAAGTTTCAATTGGCTTACGCAATATTAGAAATATCGAACAGACACAATCCGCTCTTGAAGAAGCTCGAGTTTTTCGACAGCTTGTTGAAGCATCTGGTCAGGGGATTGGCATGGCCACCCTAGACGGCGATATCACCTATGTGAATTCTACGATGGCCCATATTCTCGATGAGCCCGATCGGCACGCTGTGCGTGGTAATAATTTCATGGAGTATTACCCCAAAAATTATCGACAGTTAGTGATGGATACAGTTATTCCCTCTGTTATAGAGCAGGGCCAGTGGACCGGTGAAACACTCTTTAAATCGACTCAGGGAAAAGAAACCCCCGTTATCGAGAACCTGTTTCTTATACGCGATGAAGCGGGCAAGCCGCTTTATATTGCTGATGTCATTACCGATATTACGGAACGTAAACATACAGAAGAAACCTTACGACGGACAGCCCAAGAAAATAGCCAACTTGTAACTGCTATCAACAGTGTAGCCATTGGTGTTACCATTAGCGATGCGACCAAACCCGATAACCCTTTGATCTTCATCAACCCGGCCTTTACGAGTATTACTGGGTATACATCTGAAGATGTTCTTGGTAAAAATTGCCGTTTTCTACAAGGAGCTGATACCGACCCTGAAGTTGTGGCAAAAATTCGACAATCTATTGAAGAGGAACGTTCGATAACAGTAGAGATGCTAAACTACCGCAAAGATGGAACTGCTTTTTGGAATGAGTTGAGTATTAACCCCATCTTTGATGAGCTAGGTAATCTTATTAACTTCGTTGGGATACAGTCTGACGTCACTTTACGTAAACAAGACGACATCCAGCGAGAACAACTCCTTGTGGAAACACAGAAACTTTATAGAGAGCGTAGTCAGGCAGAACAAACGCTTCGTGAAAATGAGGAACGCCTGTCTGAGGCCTTGGAGTTATCTAAACTGGGTTACTGGGAATTTGATGTTGCTTCTCAGCTATTTACGTTCAACGATCCTTTTTACAGTATTTTCAAAACAACTGCTAAACAAGAAAATGGCTATATTATGTCGGCTGAACGGTACGCTCAAAAGTTTGTTTATTCTGATGATATGCACGTGGTTGGTGAGGGAATTCAAAAATCCTTAGAAACTTCTGATCCTAATTATTCGGCTCAGCTTGAGCATCGGATGATACGTGCTGATGGAGAAATAGGCTATATCAACGTGCAGTTTAGTATTGAAAAAGATATCCATGGCAAAACTACCAAGATATTGGGTATCAATCAAGATATAACTGATCGCAAAGAAGCTGAAATTGAACGAGAACAACTTCTTAAAGAGCGTAGTCAGGCAGAACAAACGCTTCGTGAAAATGAGGAACGCTTGTCAGAGGCCTTGGAATTAGCTAAACTGGGTTATTGGGAATTTGATGTTGCTTCTCAATCATTTACATTTAACGATCCCTTTTACAGTATTTTTAGAACGACCGCTGAACAAGAAAATGGTTATATAATACCAGTCAGCCAATATACGCAGAAATTTGTTCACCCTGAAGATGTACATAAGATTGGTGAGGAAACCCAAAAAGCTATCGAGACTACAGACCCTAATTATTCGGCTCGACTTGAGCATCGGATAATTCGCGCTAATGGAGAAATAGGCTATATCAGTGTGCTGTTTAGGGCTGAAAAAGATAGTCTTGGACAAACTATAAAGACAGTAGGCATCAATCAAGATATAACTGATCGCAAAGAATCTGAAATTGAACGAGAACGCCTCCTGCAAGAAGTTGAGGAAGCTTACCGACAATATGTTCGGGGCGAATGGGATAAATTTTTAGGAGATTATGGGCAAAATAGATTGAAAATCGAACATAATCAAAGCAATGTTGAATCCGCACAAATTTCAAAGGAAGCACTAAACGAAACGCAATATTGGGTAGCCCAATCTGGAAAAACCAAAGTTATTTCAGGGGCAGATGGAAACGGACACAGCCCAGAACCGGCTATAGTTGCCCCTATTTCACTACGCGGTGAAACCATTGGTACCTTGAGCTTGCAGGATATTGATCCACATCGTCATTGGACTTCTGAGGAGATTGCGTTAGTTGAGACGGTTTCCGAACAGCTGGCGCTGACTATTGAAAACTTACGTCTTTTTGAAGACACTCAAAAACAAGCAACAAGGGAGCAATTGACGCGTAAAATTACAGATAAAATGCGTTCCTCCCCTGATATTAAAACAATTATTGAAACAGGGTTAACAGAGCTAGCCAATGTATTGAGGGTTCCTAGAACTTATGTGAAACTTGTTTCAGATAATACTTCTACAAGAGAAGCTGCTGATGATGCAGTAGACACCGCTAACTTTGAATAGAATTTGTGAGAACAATTCATGCCTGAAGAAAAAGTTGATGTTCAACCCAACGGTCACAAAGCCGCCTCAAAAGTAACTGGTGCTCATGCAACAATAGAGTCGCCTGAATTTGATACTGTAAATAAAAATATCCCTAAGGGATTAACCGTTAGACAAAAACTATTGGCGGTAGTTGGTATTATCGGTGTTACTCTGGGTGTTGTTGCCGTAACGGGTTACTTATCAGTTGACTCTCTAGCTCGTAAATTTGAAGTTTTGACTAAAGAGTCACTTGCGGAAGAGCGTTTTATTAGTCGACTTACAGAAGGCAGCCTGGCTTTACTTAATGAAACACGTGAATATTCAATTGAACCTAGTGAAGTGACATTGCAGCAAATAGCAAAAGCCAATAATGATCTTTTTGCGGCATTGAAAAGTTATGAGGCTTTGGATAATTCACAGCGTCAATTTGAAGGCCAACCACTGCCAGAAAGCCTATTGGAGCGGATTAGTAAAGACGTAGGTGAGTTACAGAGTAAATCTGAAGATGTTATTTTGTTGCTTGATGCGGGCAATTTTGATGATAAAGAATTAGAAGAAGCCTTTGAGGAACTGGAAGATGCCGAAATAAATTTGGATCTTCATTTAGAACAGGCCGAAGAGACACTGCAAACAGATGTAATCGATACTGTAAGTGACGTTGGATACCAAATAGATCAAGCAAAGTTGTTGTTTATATTCTTGCCCTTGTTAGCTTTTTTCATATTCCTGGGTATTTTCTATTTTCTTAATCGATCAATCGTACATCGACTAACAGCGCTAGAAGCCGTTACACAGCGTATTGCAATAGGAGAATTAAATTTATCAGCAAATGTTGATAGCCGTGATGAAGTTGGTAAATTGGCTTACGCTTTTAATATTATGACAAATAAGTTGCGAGATTTGCTCGGCCATTTGGAAGAAAAGGTTGCAGAGCGAACCTATCAGTTTGAAACAGTGGTTGAGGTCAGCCAAAAACTAAGTAGTATTTTAGATTTATCTGAGTTAATGCATGAAGTGGTCTATCTTACCAAAGAAACCTTTAATTATTACCACGTTCATATCTATCTACTCGATGAGTGGGGTGAGACACTGGTTATGGTTGAGGGATATGGAGAAGCCGGCGCTGAGATGAAGAAACGAGGTCACAGTATTTTACTGGCTGCTCCAAGAAGCTTGGTAGCGCGAGCCGCTCGTGAAGGAGATATTATTAGCATTGATAATGTGCGTCAAAACCCTAATTGGTTGCCTAACCCACTCTTACCAGAAACTCGCTCGGAAGCAGCGGTTCCTATTTATTTGGGAACTGAAATTGTAGGCGTCCTTGATGTACAAAGTGATAGTATTGCTGGTATTACTCCAGAGAGCCAAAGAATTTTAAGAGCACTTGCCAGCCAAGTGGCCACTGCTGTGGGGAACTCTCGTCTTTTTTCAAGAACCCAGGAAGCCTTAAAGCGAACAGAATATTTGCAAAGTTTATATACCGGCGAAGCCTGGCAAAAGCTGACGAAAAATACAAACTCAAATTTTCAAATCAGCCGATCAGGCGCGCTTCCACCGTTGCCGGAAGGTCTCACGCCAGAAGCAGAGGCGGCTCTTCAACAAAGGCAAACAATCAACTTAAAATTAGACAGTTCAAATGAGAAGAACAACGGCCAAGATAACGATGGGCCTTTGCAAGGAGCGGCCCACAACATAGCCACACCGCTTAAGCTTCGAAATCAAGTCATTGGCATCCTTGGTCTTCAAGATAACAATCCAAATAGACAATGGACAAGTGAAGAAATAGCACTTATTGAAGCCGTTTCGGAGCAAATGAGTTTAGCCCTTGAGAATGCTCGACTTTTTGAAGAAACGGGTCGTAGAGCTAGCCGGGAGCGGATTATTGCGGATGTTACACAACAAGTCTGGTCGGCAGATGAGATCGAAGCGGTAATGCAAACAGCTGTGGCCAAACTGGGTGAAAAATTACAAGCATCAGAAGTGATAATTCGTCTGGAGACGGGAGCCAATTCGGGCTCCCTCTAGGATAGGCTCATAAGGAAACATGAGTGATGGATAAATTAAAAGCATTGTTTAGACAATCAGAATTTCACGGGCTTTTGTTATTTATTAGTATATTACTGTTTGTGTACCCACTATTAATTGTTTTAAATAATGGAGGGACAACAGTCGTACTTCTTTCTTTCTTTTTTCCATGGGCAATTATTATCTTGCTGTTGTTTGCCATAAGCCGAAGTTATATAACCGAAGAGAATGAAGATCAGGAAAATGGGGGGATAAGCGATGTTTAGCTCTTGGCTAGTGCTCTCCCTTATTGGTTTATATGTGGGGCTTTTATTCATAGTCGCTTTGTGGATTGAGCGTGGATCACCTCAAGGTAGACGCTTTGCTGAAAATCCTTGGGTCTACTCCTTCGCTTTGGCTGTCTACTGTACCTCATGGACCTTTTATGGGAGCGTAGGCAGTGCGGCTAGTTCTGGGATGCTATTTCTTACGATTTATTTGGGGCCAACCTTGGCCATCATTCTCTGGTGGTTTGGACTTCGCAAGTTAGTCCGGATAAAATCTACCCAGCGTATCACAAGTATCGCTGACTTTATCTCGGCTCGGTATGGCAAATCTCAACCTTTGGCAGCTATTGCATCAATAATTGCCATTATTGGGGCCACACCTTATATTGCGCTTCAATTAAAAGCGATTTCGTCGACTTTTACTCTCATTACGAATCAAGGTACTGCATCAACTATTTGGCTCAGCAACAACGTGGGGCCAATGGTTGTTATCCTGATGATAATTTTCACTATCCTCTTTGGCGTTAGACGTCTTGACCCTACTGAGCGACACCAAGGTGTGGTGATGACGCTAGCCATAGAAAGCGTGGTTAAATTAATTGCTTTTCTGGCAGCAGGCATTTTTGTTACATTCTTCTTATACAATGGATTTGACGATCTTATCAGTCAATTGTCGATTAGCCCTTTTAATGACATGGTTAGTCGCGGCGGTCAAGACATTTCTTCTTATTTGACCTGGATGAGTTATCTTATCCTGGCGATGTCGGCTATTATGTTTCTGCCTCGTCAGTTTCATGTTGCTGTAATAGAGAATTCAAATGAGAAGAACATCCGTACTGCTATGTGGATCTTTCCCTTATATCTATTTCTGATCAATATTTTTGTTGTCCCCATTGCCGCTGGAGGGTTGTTACAAGGCTACTCGATACAAGAAGCTGATACTTTTGTGCTCACCTTACCGCTGCACCACGGCCAACCTTGGCTGGCTTTGCTGGTCTTTATTGGGGGATTCTCCGCAGCTACAGGGATGGTTATTGTCAGTGCGATGACATTGGCGACTATGTTTACCAACCACCTCTTACTGCCCTTTATTGAGCAAGTCAGCAAACTAAGTTTTCTGCGTCAGTATCTTTTGCAAGCGCGGTGGCTGGCTGTGATAGCAATTTTGATTACCAGTTATCTATTCGAGCAAACAATTGGTGAGTCCTATACACTAGTTAATATGGGGATTATCTCTTTTGCTGCGGTGCTTCAGTTTGCCCCCAGTATCGTGGGGGGCCTCTATTGGCGGCGAGCTAATCAGAGCGGGGCAATTTTGGGACTGGTTAGTGGATTTTTGATTTGGTTTTATACGCTGCTTCTCCCCTCTTTTATTAAAAGTGGTTGGTTCGCTACTACCTTACTAGAGGAAGGCCCTTGGGGCATTGCCCTTCTAAAACCTGAGCAGCTTTTGGGGCTAGTTGGGCTGGCCCCTGTGGCACATACAGTTTTTTGGACAATGCTATTCAACATAAGCTTATTTATTCTTTGTTCTCTTTATTTTGAGCAAACTGAGGAGGAAAAGCGGATAACAGATACCTTTGTCGATGCTCTGACAGTGACTACACGCTTTACATCTCATACAGTTGGAATACCTAATATTGATTTAGCTGGTAAGCTAAAAATAATCAGATCTCTTTTAAGTCAATATCTTATTAAGACAGAAGTGACCTCTATTATTGAGAAGTGTCTTAACACAACGGAACTTAAAGGAAAAACCAAAGTTACTATTGTTCAATTAGCTAATCTAAGTAGAGAAGTGGAAAAATATCTGGCTGGATCTATTGGGGCGGCTGCTGCGTATCAAAGTTTCCGACGAATTGAACTCTTTAGCCAGCAAGAGTCTGATTATCTATTAAAAACATATAATGAAGTCCTAGCCGACCTAAAAATATCACCTCAAGAATTGCGAGAGAGAATAAATTACTATCGAGAACGAGATACGTTGATAGCCGAGCAAGCCAAAATCTTAGAAAAAAGAATATCAGAGCGTACCCGTGTTTTTGACGTCAGTGCGAAAATAAGTCGCCAGTTGACCTCTATTTTGGAGCTTGGTGAATTGTTGCAGCTTTCGGTTGATCTGCTTCAGGCAGAATTTGATTATTACCATACACATATCTACTTAGTAGATGAAGAAACAGGAAACCTGGTGATAGCTGAAGGTACCGGTGAGGTGGCCAAAAAACTTAAGTCTAAAGGTCATTGGTTGGGAGACGGGCAAGGCATTGTTGGTACAGTGGCCAGTACAAAGAGACCATTTAAGAGCAACGATGTTGATAATGTGCTGAATTTTATTCGTAACCCACTATTGCCGAATACGAAGTCAGAGTTGGCGGTGCCGTTGCTTAAAGGTAATCAGGTTTTGGGGGTGCTTGATATCCAAAGCGACGAATTAGGACGATTTTCTGATGAAGATGTAACCATGATGCAATCTGTTGCCAACCAAATTGCTATCGCAGTTGATAATGCTCGTCTGTTAACCCAAATTCAAACAGCTCTACAGGAGGTCGAACGCCTTAATCGTCGTCTAACTCGTGACGGTTGGGATCAGGCTTTAGATCATGTCTCAGCCGTGGGCTATCAGTATAGTCAAGGATTAAGCACAGCGCTTACCCCAACCTCAGATGCCTGGATGGCTCCTATGAAAGAAGTTGTTGCTAAAAAAGCTTCGGTTAAGCAATCTCGTCCAGGTAACGGTCACCCGTCGGAAGTTGAGTTGGCAGTGCCATTGGTCTTAAGAAATGAGGTTATCGGTATGTTAGGGGTTAAGCGAGAAGAAACCTCAGATTGGGACGAGGAAGAAATATCGGCGGTTGAAGCTGTCGCCGATCAGGTATCAAGAGCCCTAGAAAATGCAAGATTGGCTAAAGAGCAGGAAAGAACAATTGAACAGCTTAAAGAAGTGGATCGTTTGAAGTCAGAATTTTTGACGAGTATGAGTCATGAGCTCCGTACGCCTTTAAACTCAATTATCGGCTTTGCTGATGTTTTACTACAAGGTATCGATGGTGATCTGCCGGATATGGCTGTCAACGACATTAGACTAATTCATAACAGTGGTCAACATCTTCTTGCCTTAATTAACGATATTCTCGATCTGTCTAAGATCGAAGCGGGCAAGATGGAACTGGTTCGCGAGTCGCTTGATATCGCCGAGTCAATTACCGACGTTCTAGCAGCATCCAATTCGCTCGTTAAAGATAAACCTGTAGAAATTTTGGTCAACCGCCCTGATGAATTGCCTCTTGTTTATGCCGACAAACTGCGACTCAACCAAATTTTACTCAACCTGGTGAGTAATGCTGCTAAATTTACCCATGAAGGCTCAATTACCATTAGAGCAAAAGTAGATGATGAAAATCCAGACAGAATGCATATTTCTGTTATTGATACCGGCATTGGTATCCCTAAAGATAAACAGAATTCTATTTTTGACCGATTTCGACAAGCGGATGGTACAACAACGAGAAAATATGGGGGAACTGGTTTGGGATTAGCTATTTCGATGAATTTGACAGAGATGCATGGTGGGGAGCTTAAAGTTAAAAGCGAAATTGATGTTGGCTCGGAATTCTATTTCACGATTCCTCTAGCCGATAGTATTGTTGATCAAGTCGAGATTAACCCTTTTGAACAATAATAACGTTTATAAATCTTTAGAATATTTATCTGGAATAATGAAATCTTATATTATTAAAGTTCAATGTTTGGAATGTAACCATGAAATGTCGTTTTATCCGGGGTTGGATAAATGCCCTGAATGCAGCGGCGTTTGGTTAGATGCTCAGTATGATTACGATGCAGTAGCCAAAATCTGGCAGAATGGGATATATCGACGTGGGTACTCTTTATGGCGTTATATAGAATTGCTGCCTATTCTCGATGCCGAACACCTAAATACAATGGGCGAAGGGTATACACCTTTAACGAGAGCGACAAAGATCCAAAATAGATTAGGCCATCCATCTATTTTTATCAAGGATGAGCGTCAATCACCAACCAGTTCGTTTAAAGATAGACAAGCAGCTGTAGCCACTACAGCGATGAAACAAGCCAACATTCAAGAATGTGTTTTAGCCTCAACCGGCAATGCGGCGGCTGCCTATGCTTCCTATTGTGCACGAGCAGATATTAAACTCTGGATATTCTTAACAAGTATGGTGCCTGCCGCAAAGATGCGTGAAGCGGCTTTATATGGAGCAGAAGTTGTTAAAGTAGCGGGTACCTATGATCAAGCCAAGAAAGTTGCTGCCGATTTTGCCACCCATAGAGGAATCCATTTTGATAAAGGAGCCAAGGCTATTCCCGGCAAGGAAAGTATGAAGACTGTAGCTTTTGAAATTGCCGAGGAACTAGCCCGGCAGATGGGTTTTCAAACGCAATGGCAAGCCCCAGATTGGTACATTCAAGCCGTTAGCGGTGGTATTGGGCCTATTGGTGTGCAAAAAGGCTTTGAAGAACTGTACAAAATGGGATTGATCGACCGTATTCCTAAAATTGGAGTTGTGCAAGTGGCCGGATGTTCGCCGATGGTGCGGGCTTATTCGGCTGGTAAACCCACTGCCGATCCGGTTGTACCGGAAACGCGTATTACAGTACTATCGACTGGGGCACCGGGGTTGGGTTATGAACTGCTTTTCAAAGCCAACCAAACTTATGGTGGGCATATGTTGAGTGTAACCGACGATGAAGCTTTTGAATCGATGCGCTTACTAGCTCAAACGGAAGGGTACTCGGTGGAGCCGGCTACGGCTGTCGCTTTTGCCGGGTTAGATAAATTGATTGCTCAAGGAATTATAAAACCTGATGAGACAGTTGTTGTTAACTGCTCGGGCCATACATTCCCCGTAGAAAAGCACATTATGGACGAAGAGAACCTGTTGGACGTACAGTTGTCAGGTTCAAAGGAATCAGCAGCAACTGTTCCTGTTGATGGTTTAGGTGCGGCACTCAAACGATTAGATGAACAGGTCACAACAATTGTTGTTATTGATGATAATCCCATGGATAGCCGTCTTATACGTAGATTATTACAAGCTAAAAAGCCATACCGCGTTTTTGAAGCGAATACGGCGTTAGAAGGATTAAAGATAATTCGAGATCGATTGCCTGATCTCGTCGTTAGTGACCTGACAATGCCGGAAATGGATGGCTTTGCATTGTTGCAAGAGCTTAAAAGCGATCCGTTTACGGCTAACATTCCGGTTATTATTGTTTCTGCTAAAGACTTAACAAAAGATGATGAACAACGATTGGCCGGACAAACGTCTTCAGTTTGGATGAAAGGTTCTTTCTCTACCCAAGATCTCGTAGAACATGTTGTTGATACGTTATCAGGTACAGAACCAGAGCAAACCACCAATACACACGAGCGAACCAAAACAAAAGAATTGGTAATTCCTCCAAATAAGCCGACCAGTAATTCAATTGCTGACTCGCTTCAGTTAAAGAAAGTTGTTTTGATTGAGGACAATGCGGTTGATGCTCGCCTTATCAGTCGAATTTTACAGATGAAGCTGCGTGTATCTATAACCCAAGTCACCGATGCTCAAAATGCTATTGAGGTTATAAAAGAGGAAAAACCTCATCTTATTACGCTTGATTTAAATATGCCGAATAAAAGCGGCTTTCAAATTTTAGAAGACTTAAAAAATAATAAGGAATTAGATAGTATTCCCGTTATTGTGATCACATCGCAGGTTCTATCTGACGCAGAAAAAGATTTGCTGGCTCGTAACGATGTGCGTTCCGTTTGGCAAAAAGGCGATATAAATCGCGAAAAGTTAATTGCTCATGTTGAGTCTGAGTTGCAATATTTATAAGAAAATGTAAAAATTAAGAGTGGGATCTTAATAAACTAGCACCAAACAGTAAACTCCAAACACGATCATTTCACAAGTATGAGAACAAGGACACCACTACAATTTACAATTATGCGCTGGGAGGTCTATTGACATGTTGATATTGTATGTAGAAGATAATTTTGAAAATAAACTATTTGTTCGGAGGGTCATCGAGTCGATGGGGCATGAAATGGTAGAAGCCGAAACAGGCCTCGATAGCTTGATGTTAGCCGAAGAACGAAAACCAGATTTAGTGCTTATGGACGTAAACATCCCCGGCATGGACGGTTTGGAAACAACCGCCAAGTTTAGAGAAAGCCCTCACTTAGCCGATATCCCTATTATTGCTCTTACCGCTAACGCAATGAAAGGCGATAGAGAAAGATGTTTGGCTGCCGGCTGTAATGGGTATATGCAAAAACCCGTTGGGGTTTCTGACTTACGCCGAGAGATAGAACATTATGCCAAACAATCTCAATTAGCTAGTAAATAGTAAGGGCATGTTTGCTTCTTGCTGAGCTAAGTTTATTAATATTGTATAGCTCTAATGCTATAAGTAGTATGATAATCTTTTATAGTTCGAGACTTCTGTTAAGAGAGCCACCGGTTAGGTGGCTTTCTTAAATTTAAATTTAAAGGTGGCAACAATCTTTATTTATGGTATAATGGATAGTGTCTTAACATAATTTTTTCTTGTATCATCGCTAGTATGATCTGTGCATGCTTGTTTTTTCGGGAGGGAGTATTTGTGAATGGCAAAAAGTAAACGAGCGAGTATAAAAGATAAAAGCCCCGAGTCTCTAGGGATGACACAGAAAAAAAATAAGGGTATTGACCTGCTCTTTGGTGGTGCTGTGAACAAAGAAGACTTTGATACGGATAATCAGGCCGAAGTAGAAGAAGATACTGTAGCATTAAATACACCAAATAGCGATGATACAATAGATATGAATAACCAGGCTAACGATAGATTAGTTGATGAGCTTGGTTTGCCTGTGGCGTTAGAGGCACCCCCTGATGATTTAATCTTAGCCTCAGCCCCCGTTACCTCCACTTCCCAAACTGAAGAAGTCAATTTTGACCTTTCCAATTCCCCCTTTGCCTATCCTGAGATAACAGCGATCAGCGATAATGCCACGGATGATGCAAATGATCTATCTGGTCTTATAGAAGAGAGTTCAATAACACTGGAGGGAGTAACCTTGTCAGGTTCAGAAGAAAAAGATAACGTATCTGGTAGTGCAGATGCCGGTAATGTAGCTGAGAAAGATATATCGATGCTTACAGCCCAAAATGTAACCGGTATAGCGCCACCTTCTCCGCCACAAGCTGATAACATTTCAAACAATATAGATACAGAAGTAGCAGATATGCCTACAGTGGATGATATTAATGACCTGTCCGGATTGGTTGTAGAAGAAACTGGAACGATTCCTCATACACCGCCACCTCCTGTTTCTACTCCGCCATCTGTCTCAACAGATTTTAGCACGTCTGTTACATATACGCCCCCTCCTGTGTCAAATACATCAGTGGGTACGGCGGCACATTCTCCTTATTCAGGGCTACCCATTGACCAAGCTCCCGCCGGAGTAATTAATGCTCTGAGCACTTTTGCTGAAGCCGTGCCTGTAACCCGTGAAAGCTTTAGACCCCAAGATGAATTTGCTGAAGTAGGCGATCATGTGCTCTCTGTAAGTGAGTTTCATGCAGCCGAAAGAGATGCAGCACTTTCAGAAAAAATAATCAATTATGTTGGGGCAGAACGTAGAGATAAACTTTTTAATGAAGTGGAAGCCCTTTATACAGCCATTGCCAAAGAGCTAAGCGGTAATAAAAAAGATGCCAACTTTGCTCTCGATACGCTGCGGCAAGCCCACAATCTTATTTTAGAAGATCCTCGCGAATATGATGAAGCCTTCTATCGCGTGGCTATTGTAAAAACAATGCTTGATCGTAAAACCAACTTGCAGCGATGGTCATACACATGGGGGTTGTTCGTACTATTTTACGGTATCGCTTGGTTGGTATTATGTATGGTTGGCTACTTTTTGCCCATCGACATGGCACAATTACAAGAAAGTACGGTTAGTTCGGTCGCCCTTCAAGCGTGGTTTTCTGGTCTGGCCGGCGGTATTGGTGGAGCTGTCGCTATTTTATGGACACTTTACTATCGTGTGTCGGTTAAGCAAGATTTCGATCGGCAATATTTAATGTGGTATATGGTCAAACCAATTTTAGGGTTTGTTCTTGGTCTTGTTATGTATTTCTTGCTTATTGCGGCAAGCTCAATGTTTGGAAATGCGGGAACAACCCCTGGCTTCGATACTTCTACAGGCATAGCCTTATCGATATTCTTTGGCTTTGTTGCCGGTTTCCGACAAGACAATGTCTATGACTGGATCTACGTCATCATCAAAGCTATTTCACCCAAGGCAACACCAGAGTCGCAGAGTAAAACACCGCTAATACCATACGATTTGCAAGAAGAAGTAAAAGAAAGTTAATTCTATTATCCTTGTAATCAAATACAAATTTTGTTCTCTTTCTCTAAATTCACAGCGCTCACAGGTAACGGTCTGTGAGCGATTTTTCTAAACCGGTGTCGATATGAACGGCGCGAGTTTGACGACAAAATCATGAGCGAAAAGCCATATACTTCTGACCACGAGATTTTGCCCGAAGACATTCTTACAAAACAGCCCTCTTTACATCTTACTATTAATAAAAAAGATGCAGTAGAGCTTGATCCCGCATTGGCGGAACAACTTGAGTCGTATACTAGCCGTGAAAGACAGCAATATCTTGACCAACAAGTTGAAACGCTCTATGAACAGGTGATAAAAGAGTTAAACCACTTTCCGGCAGATGTCTCTCTGGCGCTCAAAAAATTAAATAAGGCCCACGGCTTGGTATTAGAAAAACCGGAACAGTACAACGCGGCCCTCAATGAAGTGGCTGAAGTCAAAATGATGATTATCGAAAAACGGATGCGCCGTCAATGGGCCTATACGTGGGGCCTAATGGTCTTTTTCTACGCCGTTATTTGGTTTGTCATTCTGGCTATGGGCTTTTTTGTCGATCTGAAGAGATTGTCTGAAGGCTTAATTTATATTGCGGAAGGATATACCACTATTTGGTATGTCGCATTAGCCGGCGGCTTAGGGGGAGTAGTTGCCGTTTTGTATGATCTCTCTGAAGATATGAGTAAAAACCAGTTCGAGCGGCAAAAAGTGATGCTTTATTTGATACATCCCGTGACGGGCCTTATCTTAGGCGTCCTCATGTTTTTCGTCGCAAATACTGGTTTTTTAGTTTTTGGCAACGCAACGCTGGGTGTGGAAAGTAGAAACTTTTCATCACCACAAATTTTGTTAATTGTGTTAGCCTGGCTGGCCGGTTTTAGGCAGTTAGATATTTATCAGCTTATCGATCAAATATTGGCCCGCGTGTTACCCAAATAAAACATTTGACACCCTATGGAGGTAAAACATGGAAACTACGCAACTTAAAGAAGGACAAATTTATCTATTGGACGGCAGTATGTTGGTAGAGGCTGCCTTCAATGATAATACCGGGCTTTGGCAGCTTCACGAACCGGAAGATCGCTCCAGTTGGTTGGTGTCACCCAACGGCAAACTGTTGGGTATGCAGTTTGATGTTGCTCGCGATGTCTGGCTGCTTGAACCCGAGCCCGATGTCTGGACCACCGGCAACCTATCCGAAGCCGACAAAAACGCACCACGATTGCCAAAACTTCTGCGCCAGGTTGAACACGTTGCCGAAGAGCAGCATGGTGGGCAGCTTGTATTAATGCGTGTTAGCACCGGCTGGAAAGCCATGTTTGGCAGCCCCAACCTGGATAGCCCAGAAGGCCAGCATGAAGTACAAAAACTCAAAACCTACGAGACCCTGTACGAAGCAATTCAGTCTTTGATGTAAACAAAACGGGCCACGATCGAGCAAACATTTTTCATACATGAAGTCGAGGTAATCTCCTCGGCTTTTTTATTGAGCGGCATCGCTTTATTATTTGATACCAGTTAGGCAACCGACTTGATTTATGTTATATTTAAACGACTTAAATTACAGTTTTGTATTGTACGACCTTAGAGCCGATGCCTCGTTTGAGGCCATAGAGATTATCCGACTCTGAAACAACAACAAACTCAAAAGCTGGAGGTATTTTGTAATGGTTCACTATATTGAAACTTTGATAAAAGATGGTCAGTCGATTCGCATTGAAGTCGATGAGGCATCACGCTCAGGTGCAGGCTTTGCTCGCCAATCGCCCTCGTCCGATATATCAAGTGATGCTACCAAAGACGCTTACAGCCAAGTACTCGACACAGTTCGAGGATGTGCCAATGGCGTGATCGATGTTCTGCAAAGTTTGGAAGCACAGCCTCAATCCGCATCCGTCGATTTTGCCATTAAAGTCGATGCTGAAGCCGGAGCGATGATTGCCAAGTCTCGTGAAAGTGGTCAATTCCGCATCTCTCTCAGTTGGAAACAACCCGATCCGGACGACAAAGATTAGTTTGTTTAGGCTCAAATACTTCCCTGGTTCGTAGTAGTGGCTTTAGCCCTTACAGGAGGGACATTGCTAAAGCCTTACTACGACCCTTGAGGGGACTTCATGTACAGCCTCTCTTCATAACGACTCACATTCATGAATATCAATCCACAGCTTGAAGCCAACCGGCAGTCCGACCTGCGCCGGATGAAATTCCTGGCCACGTCCTTACTGGTCGTGGCTGCGCTTATTTTTATTGTGGCCTCCGCCTTTGAAGATCGATACGTCTGGGCCGGCTTTATCCGGGCCACGGCAGAAGCATCCATGGTCGGCGCAATCGCCGATTGGTTTGCCGTTACGGCGCTGTTTCGTCACCCACTGGGTCTTAAAATTCCCCATACGGCCATCGTGCCGACCCGCAAAGACAGCATTGGCCGTATCTTAGGCCATTTTGTGCGAACCAACTTTCTCAACAGCGAAGTTATTTCGGGTAAACTAAAATCCATTGATGTAACCCGCAGTTTGGCCCGCTGGCTTAGCCAGCCCGATAACAGTGCGATGCTGGCCAACTATGTCGCTGTGGGCTTGGCCGGTGTGGTTCAGGTGGTGAAAGATGAAGAGATCCAGGGGTTGATCGAACAAAATATCGCGGCACGACTGCGGGCTACCAAAATAGCCCCTATTGTTGGCCAAATTTTGTCCCTCGTTATGTCCGGCAATCGTCAGCAAGAGCTGTTAGAGGGCGTTCTTAAAGTGGGTGTTACTTTTCTGGATGAAAATGGCGATGTGATTAAAAAACGCATTAGCGAGGAAAGGCCCTGGTGGCTGCCTAAAAACGTCGATAATCTTATCTACCAGAAAATTGTCGATGCCAACAATCGAACGTTGCATGAAGTATCAAGTAACCCCAATCACCCCCTGCGCGAACGCTTCAACCAAACCATCACCCGCTTCATTGACGATCTCAAACATTCGCCCGAAGTGTTAGCCAAAGAAGAAGCCTTCAAAGAAGATTTTTTGCAAAACCCGGTCGTACAAGATTTTTCAAACTCGCTATGGCACGATATCAAAATGGCCTTGCTCAATACCGGCAGCGAGTCGGACGTTGATGTCCGCAAGCCCATTCAAGAAGGCATCAGCCGTTTCGGCAAAACCATTCTGGAAAACGACGATTTGCTTAAAAAGATCGACCGCTGGGTGCATGAAGCCGCGCTCTATTTAGTAGAAGAGTACGGTTTTGAAGTTGAGCAACTCATTGCCCAAACCATCAGTAAATGGGATGCCGAAGAAACGTCCCGTAAGATCGAACTTCAGGTCGGCAAAGACTTGCAGTTTATCCGCATTAACGGCACGGTAGTCGGCGGGTTGGTGGGGCTACTAATTCACACAGTTTCATTTCTAATTAAGGGCTAACCAAGCTTTCTCACGTGTTCAACTTGCCAATATTGCTATCCCTTCTTATAATCTGGTCTAGACCTCTAAACCACATAACTGAACAATCAACTTATGGCACTGGATAAAAATAATCCTATTCCACTCTATTATCAGCTTGTTGAACAGCTCAAAGAGCAGATTCAACTGGGCGAGTTAAAGCCCGGCGATCAACTTCCATCAGAGCGAGAGCTTAGCGATCAACAAGGTATCAGCCGTATGACGGTGCGGCAGGCCATTGCCTATTTGGTTCAACAAGGTTTGTTGGAAGTTAAGCGGGGGATCGGTACCTTTGTGGCAGCCCCTAAACTCTCGCACGATACGCTGCACCTACTCGGATTTACAGAGGAGGTAATGCAGCGCGGTGGTTCTGTTACTTCTCAGGTGTTGGAGCAGAGCATTGTCGTGCCATCGGCCAGTGTTGCCAGCGGTCTTAACCTTACCGTCGGTGCTGCTACGGTCAAACTGGTGCGGCTGCGTCTGGCTGAGTCGATCCCTCTTCTTCTGGAAACCACTTTTTTGCCGGCGTCGCTTTGTGCGGGGCTGGAGAGCGAGGATTTGACGACCCAATCACTCTACGCGTTGCTGGAAACAAAGTACGGCCTTCATCTTAAATATGCCCGACAAACATTAGAGGCGACAATAGCCAACGCGTATGAAAGCCAACTCTTTGGCATTGAGGCGGGGACCGCCATGATTTTATTAGAGGGTACAACCTATCTCGATACCGACCAGCCGGTAGAATATTTCAAGGCCGTCTATCGCGGCGACCGATTCCAATTTGAGTTGAACAGCCAACGCAGCATCCAAGTAGTCGAAATGCCGAACGTAACCGGTATCAAGGTTGTGCTTGACTAATCGGAATTAGCGTTAAAAGGTGCAACCAATTATGGGGGGGTGATTGGTAACGGGTAACTAAAAGTTAAAACAGTCAATTACCAATCATCCAATTACCCCATGACCGCTTTCGAAACTTCGGCACTATCAAATCATACATCCCTAAAAGGAGTAAACCCCCTTTATGTCTCACCCTATAAAAATTGGCATCATCGGCTGCGGCAACGTGATGATTGGCCCTTATATGTCGCTCATTCAAAAGCTCGATTATCAGGGCCAGGTCAAAGTCGTCGCCGCCTGCGATTCGGTCGCTGACAAGCGCCAATTTGTGCAGCAGAAGTTTGGCATCCCCCGCACTACCGCCAATTATCAGGAAATCATCGAAGACGATGACGTTGAACTGGTGATGGTGTTAACCTCAATGCCGCAGCACGGCCCGTTGGCCCAAGCTGCCTTAGAGGCGGGCAAACATGTGCTGGTCGAAAAGCCGATGGCCGTCACCCTGCCGGAGGCAGCCCATTTGGTCGAGTTGGCGAAAACCAGCCCCGGTTATCTGGTCTGCGCTCCGCACATTATTCTCAGCCCGACCTTTCGAGCTATTCTCAAACGCATTCGTCGCGGCGACATCGGACGGGTGGTCTCGGCCCGGGCGCTGTATGGCTGGGCTGGGCCGTGGTGGGGCCAGTGGTTTTACCAGCCCGGCGGCGGATCGCTGTTTGATCTGGGTGTCTACAACGTCACCAGCCTGACTGGTTTGTTGGGGCCGGCCAGGCGCGTGATGGCCATGACCGGCGTCGCCATACCGGAGCGCGTGGTCGATGGTGAACATATGCAGGTTCAGGCCGAAGACAACGCCCACGTGCTGCTCGATTTTGGCGACTCGGTCTTTGCCGTGGTGACAACCGGCTTTACCATACAGAAATACCGTTGTCCGGCTATCGAACTGTATGGCACGCAGGGCACGCTCCAAATGATGGGCGATGATTGGGACCCGGAGGGCTACGAACTATGGCAAAACGAAGTAGGGGCCTGGCAAGTCTATGAAGAAACCGACCCCAACTGGCCCTGGACCGACGGCCTCCGACACCTGGTCGAGTGCATCCAAACCGGCACGCCGCCGCTGATCACCCCCGAACACGCCTACCACGTCTTGGAAATCATGCTCAAAGTCCAGGAGTCAGGCCGTGATGGCCGGGAAAAAATCATCGATAGCCGCTTTACCCTGCCGGAATTAGATCCTACACCCATCGCCGAAGCGAGTCACCTGGCTCATGATCGGAGCTATTAACCATGGCTTACGCACCCTCACCCCGACCCACGTTTGATGGGCCGGCGCACATTCCCTACACTGATGTCACCCGCCATCTGTGGGGCGACCCCGAAGCCGGCGAGGTGGCCGATTGGATTTATGTTTCCAGCGATAAAATCCATCAATTGATGTTTGGTCTCAATCCCGGTCGCGGCTTTGGCCACTCTGATAGTTTTCGAACCATCTTCGCCGCCGATGAAGTTTTGTACGTCTTGAGCGGCACGATGGTTATCGCCAACCCGGAGCGTGGCGAGGTGCATCGAGTTAAAACCGGTGAGGCTGTCTTCTTCCGGCGCGACACCTGGCATCACGCCTTTAACTACAGTACCGAACCCCTGCGGGTACTCGAATTTTTCGCGCCGCCGCCGTCGCAAGGTACATCGGGAGCGTACGCTCGAACCAAACCTAACCTTGTCGATATAAAATATACCCAGGATCACCTATTGGGCCGCTGGCCGATGGAGCGCTCTCAAATTACGCCCGACTTTTCAATGCAGGTGTTGCGTGAGAACGACATGTTGTGGCGGATGGAGGGCCGCGACAACCCGATTTTGGTTGGCTTACTGGCCGCCACCGAACATCTCACCGTCGGCCAAATCACGCTGATGCCCGGCCAACAGAGCGATGTTCAACAGCACGCCGGCGACGAAAGCCTTTACGTGCTCGAAGGCACATTAAACATGCGTCTGCCGGACAACGATGGCCAACGCTGGTTTGAACTCAACCCTCAGGACGGCTTCTACATCCCGCAAGGTGTGCCGCATCACTACTACAACATCTCCGATCAGCCGGTACGCCTAATCTTCGGGGTAGCGCCTAACTACCTGCCCGATCAGCTCGATGCCTGAAATCCGGCAGCCATGCGCCATCGGCCTTGACGTGGGCGGTACCAAAATTGCCGCCGGTTTGGTATTGAAAGAGACCGGCCAAGTGTTACAACGTCGAACTATCCCTACCCGGCCGGAACGCGGTGGCGCTGTTCTTTTAGATGAAGTCATTGCCCTGACCACCGAGCTTTTAGCCGAAGCCAACCAACATTGCCTTGAAGTCTTGGGCATCGGCATCGGTCTTGCTGAGCTGGTTGATCGTCAGGGGCATATAACCAGCGCCCATACCATCGATTGGCAAAGGCTGCCCGTTCAGTCGCGATTGGCCGATCTAGCGCCGACGGTCATTGAGGCCGATGTGCGGGCCGCGGCTCTGGCTGAAGCCCAATTCGGAGCAGGCCGGGATTATCGGCTTTTTACGTATGTAACCGTCGGCACGGGCATTAGCAGTTGTCTGGTTCAAGATGGTCACCCTTATGCCGGAGCACGCGGCAACGCTTTGGTAATTGGCAGCAGTCCGTTGACCACGCGCTGCCATAACTGCGGGTCGATACTGGCTCCGGTGCTGGAAGACATTGCGGCTGGCCCGGCGTTGGTAGCCCAGTATAA
Organism: Anaerolineae bacterium; assembly: GCA_020433835.1. Next base: position 21,959 of record JAGRBY010000039.1, read on the forward strand.
CCACCGCGTTTCGACCGACCAGCGGCTAACCCGTGGTGAAGAGGTGATGACGGTTCTGGACCAGGGCGATCCCCTAGCCGCAACCGTCATCGACCAGGCCGGCGATGCGCTGGGTGTGAGCGTTGGTTGGCTGGTCAATGTGCTTGATCCGGAGGCGGTCGTGGTTGGTGGTGGGTTGGGGCTGGCCGGCGGGCGCTATTGGAATCGCTTCGTGGCTTCCACCCGACAGCATATTTGGGCCGACAACAGCCGCTCGCTGCCGATTATTCCGGCGGCGTTGGGTTCTAACGCCGGGCTAATTGGCGCAGCAGCCGGAGTTTGGTTATCATGAGTGCGGAACATGCAAGCCTCTACCAGCGTCTACGCCGGGCGTATCCGCCATTACGGCGGCTGTTGACCTGGCCGATTATTCGCCATGTGCGTTTTATGGCAATGCGGCGACTGCGACCGCTGCGAAACGGAGCGCTGCCGTACGGCACAGCCGTGGTTCGTTATTACTGGGCTGATTTTCTAGAGCAGCATCGGGCCGATATCAAAGGGCGTGGTCTGGAAATTGGGGAAACAACCACCTTGCGTCGCTATGGGGGCCAGGCCATTACCCAGGCCGATGCGCTTGACATTGCGGCCCACAGCCCCGAAGTCAAGATCGTGGCCGATTTGGGCCGGGCCGATCACGCGCCCGCCGATACCTACGACTGTTTTATCCATCAATTCAGCATTACCGTTATTTATGATGTTGAAGCGGCACTCTACCATTCTATCCGTATGCTGAAACCGGGCGGCGTTTTGCTTATTAACTTTGCTTCGGTGGACTACTATTTATATCGCGGCTTAGATATGGGTACCGGTGCGCCCCTTTACATGTATCGTATGTTTATGCCGCTGGAGGTCATCAACATGTTGTACGACCTCGGTTTGACCGAAGTCGATTTTCAGCTTACATCGTATGGTAATCTGCTCAGCCGGATGGCCTTTCTGCTTAACCTACCGGCTGAAGAGTTAACCGAATCCGAATTGGCCCATGTCGATCGGGGGCAGCCATTGCTCATTTGTGCTCGTATTGTCAAACCGGCCAACTGGTCTGCACCTAAGCCGGTCTATCGCGATCCCCATTGGTTGCCGCATGAGCCGCCCTCGCATCTCAGTTCGGTGACCGGCCATTACGGAGATGAGTATCAATAAGGATCGTGAATACAATAACTTCCACATTTGCGTTT
>JAGRBY010000003.1 GCA_020433835.1 Anaerolineae bacterium
TTCATTCTCATCGGTGTACGGTTTTTCTTCGATAGTATCGTCGACTAACACCACCCCATCGTCCCTTTCTACTTGACGTACTGTCAGTTTGATCGTTTGCCAATACTTTTTCTGGTCGTACCGTTCTTTTCCCAAAAAACGGGTGATTTGATCGTGGCTGTAGGCGTTATCGACCAAGTTGGATAATCCCGTAGCCGTTGCTAATGAAAAGGATGTGATGAGGTAGTCGCTGTACAAATCCAATAATTTTTGATCCATTCCTTGCCTTCCTGCTTCGTTTTGTACAACATCCTATTCCTGATTTTTGTCTCTTGTCAAATCTGTCTCTGCGTAAGGTAAGTGATTCAGTATCGATCACTAAGTGACTCGCTGTTGATCACTAAAGGACTCAAACTTATTTACTGCGTGCTTTATCTTTTTGGGGAGGTGTAGGACGTGGGCATGAAGTGTAGCATTCTCCATTCCACGCTTCAACCATCGAGCGGACTGCGAACGCTCATTGGCCCCTGGTTGAGGACGTGGGTATAGATCATGGTGGTGCGGGCATCTTTGTGGCCGAGGAGTTCTTGGACAGTGCGAATGTCGTAGCCGTTTTCGAGGAGATGGGTGGCGAAAGAGTGCCTAAAGGTGTGGCAACTAACGTGCTTGGTTAAACCGGCAGCTTTGACCGCCGTTTTAACAGCTTTTTGTAAACTACCCGGATCGATATGGTGCCGCCGAATGACATCAGAACGGGGGTCGCGCGACAGTTTGTGGCTGGGAAAGAGCCACTGCCAGCCCCACTCGCGAGCGGCGTTGGGATATTTACGAGCCAGAGCGTTGGGTAAATAAACGTGGCCATAGTCCTGCTCCAGATCATTGGTATGTAGACTTTGGGCATAGCGTAATTGACGCTGTAATGTTGGGCGCATGCTGTAGTGCGCGGGTCACACGTTTTGTGAATAGCTATACTCATCTGTACAAGCACAAGCAAGTATGTTTTGCGGTAGAGGAACGGTTCCGGCTCGGATATTTTGTGCCAACGAAGACCCCCCCAAACGAGCTCGTGTTGCTTATGCATAGCGAAGCATGTTTTGGGGCGGGCAGGGACGACCTGGGGTCAATGGCAACGGTCGCACATAACAGAACGCCCGGCTCAGCGCCGGGTGGTTGCGATTCAGGCTGCATTCTTTCGCCGGTAATTGATATCCGCCGCATTCCCAGTTTGAAGCATCCTCATTTCATCAATAATGGCAGGTAGGTTTTCCGTTGATAGTATGGACAGATAACATTCGCGCTGTCGACAATGGGCGAGCTGCCTGTGGCGAAGCCAGAGAGAGTTACTACGTATTGACGGCCCATGTCCGGGATTCCACTGATATTCTTGCCGCCGCAGGCTACTTTGAGTCCATTGCCTAACATTGGACCAGTCAGGTAAGCCGAATTTTCAAAGAAGCCGCTCATATTAGCACGCACCTTGCCGTTAATGGCTATTTCGATGTGGCTGAAGGACGAGTCAGAAGTGGAGGCGTAGAAATAGCGCAGGTTGATCAGACAACTTCCGGCTGTTTCAACATCTTGAACACAATAAGGATTGCTGACGATCATTGTAACGGCCTGTGGAGCAGTATGAACAGGCTCGTACGCGAGGGCCTGCGCCAGACCCAGTATTATCATCACCAGTAGCAAGGTTCGCATTACGCGCATAACTGACGCTCCACATCACGGACTAAATGCTGGGCAGGTCACGTTGGCGATGTCGGTGGCCATGGGGCTACGGCTTGAATCCAGCGGCTGTATCGTGACTCCGTACACATTGCCATACTGGTTGCCTGCCCCGCCCGCATTCGGCGACCCGCAAGCCACGATCAGGCCGTTGGGAACCATGTCATAGCTGTAGGTGATCGTCCCTTCAAAAAAGGCGGTGGCGTTGTAGCGTTTCTTGCCGCTGATTGTGAAGGCCAACCAAGTCATATAAGGCGCGCTGCTCTGATTGTCGGTGGCCTGGACGAAACGAAAGTTGATCGAGCACTTGTCAACTGCTGGATCGGGTTGGTAGCAATAAGGATTGGAAACCGTGAATGAAGTCAAGCTATTGGGAGCAATTGGATCGGCTTGGGTCCCCATCGGCCCTGTGAGCGGCGTCGGAGTTGGCGGTGCTGTCTGGGCAGACGTAAGGTTATCGGCCATAAGCATGCCGCCCGTGAATATCAATACCAGTATCCCCGCGAAGACAAATTTGCGCATGTTACCTCCTTGGCTTTTATAGGAATGGTAGCGTTGGTAGGTTTGAATTATAGTATGTCTCCTTCGTGATGGCAACACTGATCAGTGGGTTGCTGATGGTCTGAAACATGCTGTGGTACGCGATCCGGCGCGTGCTGGCGAACCAGAGGCCGCCCAACATCGCTTGCACCTGACTCTCTCAGACCGCGCTTTTTTGATATATTGTATCATTCTTAAGCTGTACTGCTTGGGCCAACCTGTACTATCCCGCCGCGGCAGGTGAAGTGGGGCGTTAGCCAGAGTTTAATCGATTGGCCATAACCCCATTGGCAAAAAAAACAGAGCCATAATCGGCTCTGCTTTTCGTGTGAGTTTTTATCCTGTCCGGGGCAGAAAGGGGGAGCGTTAAACGGTGAGTATGGCTTCTAGCCGGCCGCTCCTTATTTCTTGACCAAAGGCGCTTCGTACTTCTAAGGCATATTGGCCCACTTCAAGGCTGGGGATAAGGAACATCAGGTCGGTGCCTGTGTTCCGGCCCACAATCTCAACGCGGGTTTCGGTGCCGTTGATAAAGAAGATACCTTGTTTCGGGTCTGCTGCATCAAACTTCAAGCGGTGACCACGCACCTGGCCCATGCCACCGGGCGTTATGATCGCGTCGATGTCGTCAGTGTTCACATTGGTGAATTGATCGAGGCTAGGCTCCGGTGTGTGACTTTCAACTTTCTGCAAATTGGCTTGACTCCGCACGGTGTCGCGTAGATAAGGGCTGGCCTGGATGTTGATTTCCAGCGTGTGCCGCTCTTTGTCATAGCCATCAACCTTACTGTTAAAGCCCAGCAATTCCAAATTCAAAGTCATTAGGTCGGAGCAGGAGGAATATCCAACTCAAGTTGTTGAATCATAAAAATGAGCAGATGGGTCCAGCTATCAAAACAAAGATAACGGGTCAGGGTTCGGATATCATTGAAAAAATTGGCTCAACAGGAATTCATGTGGTAGACAGGAAAAAACGGTCAGGGCCGTGTAAGTCGAGCCAAATACGTTGAAAAAGGGTAGAGACTTTGCGAATGCCATAACAACGGCGTTTGACAGTTTTGATTTTGTTATTGAGGCCCTCAACGAAGCCACTGGTAATGCGTTGCTCAAAGTAGTTGATGATATATTGCCAATGGTTACGCAAAGTCTTGATAAAGCCAGCAAAAATATCTAAGTCAGAACGTTCGACTTTTCGGACCCAGGCCAAAAGCCGCAGGTCGGCCTCAGCAACCGAGAGATGCAAGTTAAAGATAGCGGTCAGTTCCTCACGAAAGGTATAGGCTTGATGGAGGGTGGGCGAATGGAAAAATAAGCGTCTAAGGCTGAGGCGTTCCTCAAGGTCAAGAGCCGCATGGTTTTTGCGTAAAGTCCAGAGCATGCCTTTACAATCCTGGTCATAGCTTTCTGGGGGTAATTCCTTTTTCAACCGTTTGAGTTCCTTTTTACGCAAGTCATCAAAGTCGTCTCGGTAATGTTGGGCGACGTGAAAGCGGTCAATAACCGGTGAGGCTGATAGGTCGTCATGGTCAGCGATGAACTCGGCAATCGCATTGAGGTAGCCTTCCCACATATCAGTCGTAAAATGGGTGAGGGTGGACCGTAATCGGGCTGGAATCTGCTCTAAAAAGGCCTTGACTGTCTTTTTTTTCGGTCTGGTAGTACTGATAAGATAGAAATCTTACCATTTGCTTGACGGGCAGTGATGATCGCCGAATACTTTTTGCGCCCTTTGCTCATTGATATTTCGTCGATACCCACCGTCCCTAAATCGTCGACTTTAGCCCAATTGATCTCACTCTCAATTTGACGTTTCAAGGCTCCTGCCACCGCATCATAGCCTACTCGCTCTTTGAGGCTGACATCTTTTCTATCGTGCTGTTGATTAATTGTTTGACCAGATATTCATCATAGGCGTTGGTATGGGGACTGCGCTGTTGATACCAACTCACGATCTGGGTTGTCGTTGGTTCATGCCAACAGTCCAGACATTGCCCTCTTTTTGGGCGGATGACTATGTACGTTTCCAATCCTAAGACCGATAAATGTCGCAGCCGGATTTCTTTTCCATGCCCGAAGGTGCAAGCTATTTGGCGTTTGCATAGCCCACATTCTGTCGTCTCTTGTGTGCTTTCTACACGGATTATCAGCTCTTGTTCTGCTGTGATTTCCGTCTCTATCACTTCCACATTGGGCAGGTCTAGCGGTATCGTTATTCCTGTTTTCATCTCGCTGTTATCCTCTTTTCTCCTTCTGTTGGATATCAGCCTATTTTATATCATTTTCCTGGCTCTTGCTACCACATGAAATCCTGTTGAGCCAACTTTTTTGAGCCAAATGTATATCCCTCAGCGTTCAGATGCGATTAATCAGATATGACTTAACCCTTTTCATACGGCACAAAGCCCGACGCCTCGCCGTCGGGCTTGAACCAGGCCAATTTATCATGCAGAGTGGCAACCTCACCCAGCACCACAATCATAGGTGTGGGTAGCTGGTGGACTTCTATATCTTCCGGTAGCTTGCCTAGTGTGGTGCGGACCACTTGCTGCTGATTGGTTGTTGCCCAACTGATGGCCGCCGCCGGCGTATCTTCTGCTCGACCGGCGGCCATCAGTTCCCCCCGAATTCGGGCAATATTTTTGGCTGCCATCAACATGACGAGCGTTGGAACTTGAGCCAGCGCAGCCCAATCGGTGGTACTTTCCGGTTTGTTTGGATCCTCATGCCCCGTAACCACCGCAAACGAGGTGACCATACCCCGATGGGTCACCGGAATACCGGCGTAGGCTGGCCCGGCCAAGGCTGAAGAAATGCCTGGTACAATTTCATAGGGCAAACCGGCTTCAGCCAGAGCCAAAACTTCTTCACCGCCGCGTCCAAAAACCAGAGGATCGCCCCCTTTTAACCGCACAACCTGCTTTCCGGCTCGAACCAAATCGACCAACAGTTGCGTTATCTGGGGCTGGCGCATTACGTGCTTATCTGGCCCCTTGCCGACGAAAATCATCTCCGCATCCGGTCGGGCTTCTTCAAGAAGTTCTTGCGGAATAAGCCGGTCGTACATAACGACTTCAGCCTGTTTCAATAAATTTAAACCGCGAACGGTGATTAAGTCGGGTCGGCCCGGCCCGGCTCCCACCAGATATGCTTTGCCTGACATTATCTATTTACACTCCTTATTGTCCCTTTTCGACCGTTACGTTCTCTAAACAGACCTGAATTTTATCTCTGATAACCTTTGCTTGTTTGGGTGCTCTAGCAACCGTACTGATAGCCACGATGATATTAGACTGCCGGTGAACAGCAGGAACGTGAAAGTTCCCATCCTCAGGCTGATCGGCTACATTGCACAAAAGCCCGGCATTGCTGGCTTCTAAGGCCACTTGCTTGTTGACCGCGCGTTGGTTGGTCGCTGCAAAGGCCAACTGCACACCCATAAGATCCCCACTCTGGTAAGGTCGTTTCACCCAATCAATCTGCCCGGTTTCCGCCAAAGTTTGGAGCGTGGCTGTCACTTCAGGACTCACCAGTCGCACGTTCGCTCCGCTCTTGAGCAGCCCTTCGACTTTACGCTGTCCCACCGGCCCCCCGCCGACAACCACGGCTTGCACGTGCCGCATATTGTTGAGCGTCAGCGGATAAAGACCATCGCCCCATTGTTCTTGAGCATGTTCTTGCGGTACGGAAGCTTCCATTTTTTCAGCGGTTTCCTGGTTCGATGTCTCAGCCGCCGTATATCCGCGCGGAGTCACTATCCGTTGCCCCAAGAAATAACTCTGACTGTTGCCGACCAGCACCAGCGTGAACATATCGACGACGGCCGGATCGAAATCGGCCAGGGTCGTCAGGTCGATTTGCTCATCGGGCCGCGTTACATTGCGAATGATCGCCACGGGCGTTGTTCCGGCTCGATACGCTTGCAAGATATCGACGGCCCGCTGAAGCTGCCAGTCCCGCTGTTTGCTGCGCGGATTGTAAAAACCGATCACAAAATCGCCCCAGGCCGCGGCCTGCAACCGGCGTTCGATGACCGGCCAGGGCGTGAGCAGATCGCTCAGGCTGATGGTGCAAAAATCGTGGCCCAGCGGTGCGCCCAACTTCGCTGCGGAGGCTTGAATGGCACTGACGCCGGGATAAACCACAACCTCGGGTTTTGATCCGGACCACTGGCGCTGTTGTAACAGCTCGAAGATGGGGCTGGCCATCGCATAGATACCGATGTCGCCACTGCTGATCATCGCCACCTGTCTGCCCGCATATGCTAACTCGACCGCCTGCTCGGCTCGCTCCAACTCGCGCCCAATGGGACTGCGAATGATTTCCTGTTCAGGCCTCAGCAGCGGTGTGATAAAATCGATATAAACTTGATAGCCGATGATGACCTCGGCGCTTTGGAGCGCTTGCTGAGCGGCTCCGGTCATCTGCGAAAAATCGCCCGGCCCTAAACTTACTAAGGATAAAATGCCGTTGGAATTGGATTTCATAAGTTTACTTCTTTCATTGCAAAGTTCGTGGTTATCGGCAATAAACCAAAAATTTTATAGCATGCTGATCGCTACGGTACAGCGATCAAAGCTTCGTTTCGGCACGAGCAAACGCCCCTCTGATCCGGCTGCTGTCACGGCGCAGGGTTCGGCCACGCCGGGGAGATCGAATTTGTCTTGCGCTGCACTGGGGCTGAATTGATCGGCGGGAAGCGCAGCCAGTTCTGTCTGATCGATAATTAGGAGGGGGATTCTTAAATCCTCCGCCAGAATCTGTAAGCCAGCCTCATCGGCTTTGAGATCGACCGTGGCCAGTGCCGCTACGCTGTCGAGCGCCAGATTGGCATCGTGCAGCGTTGTTTCCAGGGCCAAGCGCAGTTCTGCCGTCGGCACACCGCGTTTGCAACCCATCCCGGCAATTAAAACCGGCGGTCGGTACAGCACGCATTTCTCCATAAAATGCAGATGATGATCGCTCAGCGGCCGGTGCGAGATAATCAACCCGGCGGCGTAAGCATCCAAATCCAAATCATCGAGCTGATCCACCCACGTGATCGTCTCAACTGGTGCCAACCAGCTTTCAATTTCGGAGCGCAGGTCGTCCAACTCGGGATCGAGGTAGACGCCGATGGGGTCATCGTTGACCAGACATGCGCTGGCATACGTCAACGCGCTGTTGGGGTCGATGCGCCAGCCGTCAGCCTGACCCAGTTGGTCGAGGGCCGGTTTCCCCTGCACATCGCTGGCGGTGGTGATGGCAGCCACACCGCCCGTCAGTTCGGCGATATGGTGAGCTAAAGCGTTGGCTCCGGCTTGATGTCCGCCCAGCAGCGGGATAACCGACTGGCCGCTTTCGTCCAAGCAAACCACAGCCGGGTCGCTCGATTTGTGGCCCAATAAAGGTGCGATGGCCCGAACGGCGACCCCCGTCGGCATCACCAAAATAAGCTGATTGTGCTTGGCCCAGCGCAGACGAATTTCAGCGAGTGATGAATCGCTATAAAGGGCCGTCGGCGTTTGGCGACTAATACTTGGGTCGATGACCGACTCGAACTTAGCCGGGATGGCGAGTGTGGTGCCTAAATCTGCGGCCAATTGAGCGGCCAGTTGGCTACCCTGCTTGGTAATCGCGATGACAACGCTGCCTTCGCGCCCTGCCCGGCTGCCAAGATGTTTTTCCCCGGCGACAACACCACCGACCGCGCCCTGAGCTTCCCGTCGTTCTTTACCACGCTGAAAATCTTCGGCTCGGCGGAAGCGGTGGGTATAGCTTTTGTCATACAGATGGCTGCTGGTTCGGCGGTTTTTACCTTTCAGGCTGGGGTCAAGCGCCGGACTAACCAAAATAAGGGCGTGTTTCGTATAGCCCATCTTTTTGACTTTTTCGGCGATGTCGGCCAGCGTGCCGGTCACATGACTTTCGTCAGGCCAGGTCACTTTGTGATGAACGGCCACCGGCGTTTCCGGGCCGTAGCCGCCACTGGCCAGCAGATCATCGATTACGTGGCGGATGCGGCTGACGCTGAGGTAAATCGCCAGCGATGCGCCGGGGGCGGCCAGCGTGCGCAGATCCTCACCTTCCGGCATCGTCGTTCGACCGGCAGTGCGGGTCAGGATGATGGTTTGGACCACGTCCGGCACGGTCAATTCAGTTTTAAGCTGGGCGGCGGCGGCAAAGACGGCCGTGACGCCCGGCACAATTTCATACGGTATCTGATAATCTTCCAGGTAGGCCATCTGCTCGTGTATAGCGCCGTACAGCGCCGGATCGCCGCTGTGAATACGGGCCACTACGCCGCCGGATTGGGCGACTTCAACCATCAGCTCCAAAATTTGCTCCAGATGCAGATGAGATGACGTCTCGATGCGGGCCTCCGGCTTGCGAGCCAACTTGGCCACACTTTCCTCAACCAGACTGTCGGCGTAAAGGATGAGATCGGCCTGGGCGATAATATCTTGACCGCGAACGGTAATCAAATCGGGTGCGCCGGGACCGGCCCCTACAAAGTAAACGGTGCCGGGTTGGGTTTGGTATTGTTTTTCGGCCATTAGAATTGAGACCCTTTCTGTTTTGTAATAAGTAGCGATAAGTAGGGACGCCGTTGATTTTTCAAGGCACGCAGATCCGCGCCGATGGCGACCCGTTCTTCCGGCATGCCAACACGCTCGGCGTACATGGATGACTCCAGGAGATCCATCTCTTCCAAGGCATCCAAAATTTGGGGCAGAACGGTCCCGACTTTCATCAAAATGATCGTATCAAAGTCGGTGAGAAGCTGGCGCAGTTGCGTTTCATCCGTTTCGTAGCTAGCCGGCAAAATAGCCACCCGCTCCGAGGTGGAGCCTAGTACAAACTGGCCCTGTGCTGCCGAGGCTGCAAATGAGGTGACGCCCGGAATAATCTTGATGGTGATTTCTGGGTATGCCTCAGCCAAAGCGGCCCAAATGTAGGTGAAGGTGCCGTACAAAAGCGGGTCACCTAACAATAGATAGACCCCTTTAACGGTTTTCGTTCCGGTGACTGCCTGCATCTGCTCGGCGATCTGTTGCGCTGCGCCTTGCCAGGCCGGCACTAATTGGTCAGCATTGCGGGTCATCGGCAACAGGAGTTCGACAATCTGCTGGCGATCGTGATCGATCCACTCTTGGGCAATGCGTAATGCCAGGCTTTTTTCGCCGTCTTGGCTGCGCGGCACAAAAATGAAATCGGCCTGCTGGATAGCACGCAGCCCCTTCAGCGTAATGAGCTCCGGATCGCCAGGCCCCAGGCCAACAGCGGTAAGTATAGTGTTTTCCAACGGTTTAATCCTCCATCCCTATAGGTAGAGTTTTCAAAGTGAAGTTGTGATAATGTTTTTGATAGAAATTTTGGCAGGATTATGCTGATTTTATCGGGTTTGTTGTAAAAATCGAAAAATCTTGCCTATTTGATTTTATGCTAAGCGTATCCGTTTTGTACCCTACTTAACCCAAACGACGACGAACACCGGATTCAGCGCCTCAAAACGGAGCATGTCTAAAATGGGGACGCCTCGGCTAACCTGAAGTTGGGTTACTCGCGCCTCGGGTAATAACTGTCGTATTGTAGCCAAATTTTCTAATGTGGCTAGATTGATCACCAACCGCCCTCCTGGTCGCAGTCGCCGCCGTATCAAGTCGATGATGGCCTCCAGCCGTCCGCCACTGCCGCCGATAAAAACGGCATCCGGATCGGGCCAAGTATCAATATGATCAGGCGCAGTACCGTGCAGGAGTTGCAAGTTGGGGGCAGGGAAGCGTGCGAGATTCTCACGGGCGTAGTTGAAAAATTCCAGCCGCTTTTCGATAGAGTAAACCGAGGCCGCCGGCACGGAGCGCGCCGCCTCGATACTGACAGAGCCACTCCCCGCACCGATATCCCACATGACTGCGTCCGGCTTTAAAGCCAATTCGGCGATGCTCAGCAGCCGAATCTCCCGTTTGGTGATCTGGGCGGCGGCGGTTGTGAATTGGTCATCTGGCAAACCGGGCGGAATCGCAACCACCGGTTCGGCTTGATGACGCCAGACCACAAAAACGTTGAGGGGCGCGTAGGACTCTTGATCGACCTGATTGAGTGTGGTTCTTACCACACGCTGTTCGGGACTGCCTAGATTTTCGCAAATAGCGCAAGGGGTGGTAGGGGCAAATCCGGCTCGGAGCAGAGCCTGAGCAATAGCGGCGGGGGTGTGATGGCCGTCGGTTAGAATAGCGGCTTTGGGCGCAAGCTGCGCCTTGGCGACCACCTCAGCCAAGGGCCGAGCATGGGCACTGAGCAGAGCCGCATCGCGCCACGGTTCGGCCAGTGCGGCAAAAGCCAATTGGAAAGCGGTAGCAGCCGGAATAATCTCCAGCGCCTCAGCCGGGAAGTAGCGTCGCAGTGTCGCCCCGATGCCGAAGCAAAGCGGATCGCCGGAGGCTAAGACTACGGCCTGCTTGCCTGCCTGACGCACCTGCCGCAGCCGCTCGGCGACGCTGTCCATGTCGGCTCGAATGGGAAGCTGTTCGCCGCGAAAGTTGGGAAAGTAGCTAAGGTGGCGCTGGCCGCCGGCTAAGAGATCGGCGGTGTTGATGCGATCCAAAAGGATGTTAGGTAGCATCGCTGCCCCTGCCGCACTAATCCCCACGATCAGAATTTGTGGAAGGCCGTCCGAACTACTCACCCCGCTTCTTGGCCTCTTTCTCTTGGCGTCGGGCCATCTCTTCATCCCAGGTGCGGTTACCAACCCGGCCCTGGGTGGGGGCTGGCGGGTTGCGTCGTTGGCCCATCACCCCTTCCTCATCATAGGAGTGGGCTGGATCGGCGCTGAGGCGCTCCACCAGGGTTTCAGCCGATCCGTGGCGAGCGGATGTGTGCCGGACACCGCCTTTGGCACGCGCCAGAACAGTGCCGTCGAAGTCGACTAGAATAGTTTCTAACTCCATATCACCCTCTTGGCTGCGCACAAATTCGTGGCAGCTTTGCAGGGCCAGATCAACCACCCGTTGAACCGGAGCCATCAAGTCGTACTCCTGGCACAATTCCAGAAAATGACGACCGGTGTTGGCGTTGGCGACGGCCTCGACCAATGCTGCCGGGGCAGCGCAGTCGCGACAGACTTGGGCCAGAAACTCAAAATCGACCTGATTGCCGGCCACGTGAGTCGTCATATGTCCCTGTGCAGTTTTGACCATCTTGCCGATCATCCCCACAAAAACTGCTGACTCGACGTCGTGAGCGACGCAGGTTTTGAGGGCATCGCCGGTAAAAATGCTTAACTCGACAAAGGAAACTTCCGGCAGTTCCGGGAAAATTTTCATAGCGAAGCGCTCGGAGCGACCGCCGGTGGCCATGACTACTTTCTCGGAGCTGTTTTTGGCAGCGACTTCCACGGCCTGAACGACACTGGCTCGCCAGGCGGCTGTACTGTAGGGAAATACCTTGCCGGTGGTCCCTAAAATGCTGATGCCGCCGATGATACCTAACCGGGCATTGAGGGTTTTTTGAGCCAGCGTTTCACCGGCCGGAATGCTGATAACGACGTCCAAACCGCGCGTTTCGAGAAACTGCTCGCCGTTATCGGCTACAGCTTTGACGGCATCGCGTACGTTATCGCCAATTTGTCGACGTGGAACCGGGTTGATGGCCGGGCCACCGACCTCTAAGCCCAGACCGGGTAGGGTAACACGCCCGACGCCTTGACCACCTTCTAAATGGATACCGGGTTTGTCGCTGTAGCTCACACGGGCGCAGATAAGTGCGCCGTGGGTTACGTCGGGATCGTCACCGGCATCTTTGACCATACAGCAAGAGGCGGTATCTGAAGACAATTGACGCTCGACTGGGGTCATCGTGGTAGTTTCGCCGATGGGCAGGGAAATCGTAACTTGCTCCGGCCACGAGCCAGTTAGCAAAGCGATGGTGGCTGCTTTGGCTGCGGCGGAGGCGTTGCTGCCGGTGGTAAAACCTGTTCTCGTGCCCTGCCGGTTGCGGGGCGGAACGGGATACTGTGTGGTTGGGGTACTATTCGTCATGGTTAATCAACCTCCGTTACCGGGGCATCGACAGCCAGCCGCAGCAGAGCATTGACAATAGCGACGGCGACCGGCGTACCGCCTTTACGCCCCAGTGTTGTGATCCAGGGTACGGCGGTGACGGTCGTCAACGCTTCTTTACTTTCAATTGTGTTGATAAAGCCCACCGGCACGCCGATAATCAACGCCGGGCGGATGCCTTCATCAACCAACCTGATGGCTTCAAACAGGGCTGTTGGCGCATTGCCGACAACCACGAGACTGCCTTCAAGCAAGCCTTGCTCCGCCGCCCAGCGAATGCCCATCGCGCTGCGGGTTGATCCGGCGGCCTCAGCACGCTGTCGAATAGTCGGTTCGGCGACAAAACAGTGGAGTGCGCCGCCCAAATTCGTTACGCGCGGCTCGCTAATGCCGGCGCGAATCATATTGACATCGCAGACGATGGGGCAGCCCATGTTGAGGGCTTTTGTGCCGGCATCAACCGCATTGGGACTGATTTCGGTGGTTTCGGCAAAATCGAAATCGGCGGTGCTGTGAATAATCCGTTCGATGATGTCGGCGTTGGGTGAAGTAAATTGGTAACCGGCGGTGCTGAGTTCCTGGCGGATGAGGCTGAAGGAGTCGGTTGCAATAGCGCCGGGCTTTTTGATTTCGTGGTAGGTCATAGTTATATACTCGCAGCGATTGGTTGTTAAGCTAGCCGTTGCGGTGCTCTGTCCAATAGTGATGGGTTTTGGCGGCAACGGTGATAACGTTTTTAATCTCGTCTTCTAATTGGTAATCGGGGCCGGCCGGCAGGTACAGCACGTGCCCCTCGCGTCGGACACAGACGTTTTCGACCACAATAGCGCGTAGCAGCCAGAGGGCCATCTCTTCATTGTGGCAGGCCAGGCCGATCCAGCCTGGTGCAGTGCTGTGGACGATAGGCAAGTCGGTAACCATGCGCAGGCCGCGCTCTAATTCGGCCAAAACCGCTTTGTATCCGGCCGGATTGGCCTGGATGGCATCGGGCATAACCGGCTCAAGCAGGGTGCCGCGATGGGGCGCGCCGCCGGCCAGGGCCAGATCGCAAAAGTCGGTCCACATTTCGTCCCAGGCCGGGCTGCCGTCTTCTTTATATTTGAAGGGTGCGGCACCCATCGGTGCGGCGCTGGGCGGTTCGCCGTTTTGATAGCGCGGCGGCAGCAAATCGTTCATCGAGGTGGCACTCTGGCCGTGCGTATGACTATGGCTGTGGCTGTGACCGTGGCTATGGGGTACGCCCCGCATACCGTGGTGATGATCGGAGGTTTGCGGCATACCGTACTCATCTTCAAAGCCGGTGAATTGGTGGCGATATTTGCAGAGGTCGCAGGTCATGGCTGCCGTGCCGTCGAGCGTTTGCTCGTATCGATACAGAACGGCTTCGACAATGCCGGGATGGCTGCTGAGATGCTCGGCGGCCATGATTTCGATGTCGGGATAGGTGGCCTGCATGGCCAGGGCGCGTTCATCAAGACGCTTGCGAATGATGCCGGTAAAGAGTAAATAGGGCAGGGTGATAACGCGGCGTGCGCCCAGTTTTACGCAGCGATCGATAACCGATTCGATGTTGGGCTGGGCGAGCGAGTAAAAGGCGGTTTCGACCCAACCGTAGTCCCGGCCTTCCCACAGCATGCGAGCGGCTTTGGCGACGTCGGAGTTGCTGTCGGGATCGCGACTGCCGCGACCGACCAATATCAGTGCCGTTTGCGAGGCCGGAATATCGCGCGAACTGCGGGCGATGGCTTCATTGGCACGCTCGGCTAATACATCGATAATTTGCGGCTGTGCGCCCAGCGGCGTGCCGTATTTGAAGTCAATCTGCGGCCATTCGCCTTTGGCCCAGTTGATGATAGCCGGGACATCATTTTTTTGATGACCGGCCGGACCAAGAAAAAGTGGCAGGGCTACGACCTGTTTGGCATCGCTTTCGACACAGGCCCGAATGCCTTCGACAATGGGTGGATCGGCAAATTCGAGAAAACAGGCGTAGACGGGTAATTTGAGATGATCGGCCAGGAGGTTGGCAAACTGGTTGTATTCGGTAATAGCTTCGGGGTCACGGCTGCCGTGGCCGATGAGGAGAATGGCATCCGGCGCTGTCGTGAGAGACATTACAGGTGGGGAGGGCGAATTTTGTTTTATATTATCCATCATGGGTAAACTGCTCCAAGGTGTCGGGAAAGAGAAATACACGTATCATCGTGATACGTCTAGGCTCCTCTCTCAGCTAAAATTGTATCGTGTTTTTAATATGACAGGACTTACGTAAAAGTCAGGTGACAGTCACTTATTGTTTATAAATCAGCACGGGATTAGCCTAAATAGGTTGATTTAAGGTGTCCAAGTGACTGTCACCTTTAGAACTGCGTAAGTCCTGTATGAGTTACGCAGTTGACGCGAAATCAGGTGTTTTGTAGCACAAATTACACATTTGTGCGTCTTGTTTGTCCCAAAACAGGAACAATTTAGCAAATTGTTCTACGAACTGCGTAACTCATATAAAATGCAGATCGTTGAGTTTTTTTGGCTTGAGTCTACTCGAAGACGTTGTTGCCGGGTGCTTAATGCCCCTCAAGTTCGGCGTGCCGCTTAGCTAAAAAAACAGGCACGGTTTCATCGATGGTAATCGTGCCGGCCAGCACGTCTTGTTCATACTGTTGCGTCCAGCGAAACAAGTGAGGCCGGGCGATGCGTAGTTCATCGAGAATAAGTTCGACTAACGGGCCGCCGTCCTCTAAAAAGCCGGTCTTAAAAAAATCTTGCTCAGTTTGGTGCCAGTCATAGTCCAGCCGAATGATTTCGGCCTGCCACTGGTCGGCCTGCCAGGTGACTTGGGCGTAGGCCGCACGCTGATCGCCGTCAAACGGAAGTCCGACTGAGCCAACATTGACCACTAAGGTGTTATCGATCCAGCGGGTAAAAGGCCAGTGGGTATGTCCGGTACAAAACACAGCCGGAGGTTCTTCGGTATCCAAACACATTTTTTGGCGAAGTTGTTCATCGGTGCTTTTGACAAAAAAACCGTCGCGGTTGCTGCGATCAGAAGCGTGAACCACGTGAACGCGTTCGCCGTTGGGAGCATAGACATCAACCTGGGTCGCCATATTTTCCAGCGCAGAGACATCTTCGTGAAGTTGTTGGTAAGTCCAGTAAGCACTTCGGTACAATTCACGTTCTAAAACCGGGCTGGTCTCATCAAAATGGGCAAAGTTAATTACGTAATCTTCGTGATTGCCTTTGATGAGCTGCCAACCATCCGTTTTTTCTTTTTCAAGAACAAATTGCAAACATTCAAGCGGGCGCGGGCCACGGTTGACGGTATCACCCGCCACAATGATGTGATCCGGTTGCCACTGCTCGATATGATGCGCAACGGTTTCTAATGCAACAATATTGGCGTGGATATCGGCCAGAACTGCGAGTTTCATGTTTTTAGGACAAAAAACGGCCTCCTATATAGAAGGCCAAATAGTGAGCAAGTTTCAACACTGGAGGATAACAGAGTGTCTTAGAAGTGTCAAATTGTTTCGTAAGGCAATTGTGGAACGTTTACTGCCCTTCCCTTCTCAGAATATTGGGCGGAACCAAACCGGATTTCACAGCCTCGTCATAGCTCATAGATCCCGTAAACTTTTTTGGCTCAACCAGCGGCACGGGGCGACTTGGTATTGAAGGGGGTTCTGGGTTGATGTTTACAGGTTTTTGGATACTAGGTTCAGGGTGCGTGAAGGAGGAATCCATAAGGGTGTCAAGTTCGTGTAGAAGATTTTCTCTGAAATCCTCTTGAATTTCAAACGTCGATGTCCCTTTAAAGTTAGCATAATGTTGGGCTAGCGGTACCAATTCCTCTGCGGTTTGTTTAGTGTAATACCAAACGATACCGGGTTTGGTGTTGATGCCAAAAATAACGGCCAGGAAGAGATCGCCGTTGATGTCATAAGAATATAGGTTGAATTTATCGCTTTCATGATAATTCGATTTGAAGACCGAGCAATTGGCTGCTGCCAAAGCGCCCAAACTGCTAACATCAAACCATTCCGTGCGACCCACCGTTTCAACTGCGTAGCCGCTGGCGTTAAGGAGCATAATGCAACTGGCGTGGGTGTTGCGTAGGAGTTTTTGGAGTATTTGTTGTAGGGCAGCAATGCCAGATTTATTGTGGTTGGGGTCAGGGGCAGGCTCAGGTTTAGGTTTAGGTTTAGACTGCGGGGGCGGTGGGGTCTCTTCCGATTCATCCTGGCCAATAGTTTCGATTACAATTTTGCGAAGTTGCGTGACTTTAAACGGCTTTTCGATATAGCCATGAACACCAAGTTCGGCTAGTTTGCGACGTAACTCTACGGTACCGTAGGCCGTCATCAACACAATCTGGGTGCCGGGATCTTGATTACGTACCTGGGCCGACAGCTCGAGGCCAGTCATTGTAGGCATTTTGTAATCAGTCAGCATCAGATCGTAGTGAATTTGATCGATTTTTTTGAGCGCCTCCTGACCGCTGCCGGCGGTTTCCACATTGAAATGGGGCCCCATTTTACGCAAGCTGCTGGCTAAGACAATAGCCACTTTTGGTTCGTCATCAACAATTAAAATTCGTTTTTCTGAAGGAGCGTTCATGGTGTTGGCTATCCTTTGAGCTAATCTTTAATAATTTTATTTTCTTTCGCGTACCGTACTAACTCAACCCGGGTACTCATGCCGAGTTTCCCCATAAGGTTAGAGCGATGACTTTCTACTGTTCGCACACTTAAACTTAATAGTTCAGCAATTTGTTTGTTGGTATATCCCTGAGCGATAAAGCGTAAAACTTCCGTTTCGCGCGGCGTCAGGATATCTACTGCTCTTTCTACCCCTTCGGTCTCGGGTGCTACGCCGCCAATTAAGGCGCGAGTCATAGCCGGGTGGACGTACAGTTCATTTCTGGAGACGGCTTTGATGGCGTCAATGAGTTCGGTTTCGACCGCCTTTTTGACGATGTAACCCGATGCCCCCACGCGAATGGCTTCGCGCACCAATGTATCATCTTCATGCACGGTTAAAATTAGGGTGCGTATCTGGGGGTGCTGCTGCTTGAGCTGTCGGGCAACGTGAATGCCGCTTGAACCCGGCATGCTGAGGTCGAGCAACACAACGTCTGGTTTTAGCAATTGGGCCATACTTAAGGCTTCGTCTCCGCTATCGGCCTCACCCAACACCTCCAAATCCGGCTCAGCACTGAGTAAAGCGCGTAAGCCGGCTCGAAGCACGCCGTGATCGTCAACGATGAGAATTTTGGTTAACATAGGGAATCTCCACATAAATAGTAGTCCCCATATCGGGGCTGCTTTCGATTTCAAAGACACCATTCATCATTTCAGCTCGCTCACGCATACTCAGCAGCCCTAGCCGACTGCCGGTACGGGCTGCATCATCCGGATTAAAACCGCTGCCGTTATCTTCGGCAATGGTGATAATAGATGCTCCGCGCCGCTCGATAAGTACCGAGGCGTGGGTGGCCTGGGCGTGGCGGGCGATATTGGCCAGCGCCTCCTGAATAATCCGGTAAATATTTATCTCAACATGAGTCGGCAAACGTCTATCATCTAATCCCACGGTTTCAAAATGCAAAATCAGGCCATGCTGCCTGCCAAATATTTCAACGTAGTGGCGCAGCGCCGGAATGAGGCCTAGATGATCGAGGGTGGCCGGATGAAGATCCATTGCCAGTCGGTGTAAATTTTCCGAAACGCTGTCGGTGGTTTGTTTTAGCTCGGCCAGGTGGTCAGAGATGGCCTGCGGGTTGTTGAGGTCTTTTTCCAGTAAGCGAATTTTTACTTTAAGAGAAGCCAACGCCTGCCCTGCCTCGTCGTGCAGCTCACGGGCTACATAACGGCGCTCTTTTTCTTGAATCTCAACCAGGCGATGGGCCAGAAACTGTAAACGCCTGCGCCCGATGCTGACTTGCTCAAACAGGCGGGCATTTTCAATAGCGACAGCGGCTTGGTTGGCAAAGGCCTGAGCCAAATGGGCGTCGTTTTGACTGTAAGCATTGGTTTGGTTACTATCAAGCGTAACGTAGCCGATTACTTCGTTTCTGGCTACCAACGGCACACCCATCCAACCCTGCACCGCGTGATGGCTATGGCCCCACGCTAAATAATGCGCATCAAGCTGAGCATTGGATAAAATAACCGGCTGTTTTGACTGCGCGATGCGTTGGTAGAGAGGATCGTCGATAGCATGTTGAATATAGTCGCTGCTCTGTGTTTTGCTCTGCTGACCGCACTCGGCCACCACGCGCAGAGAATGATTCTCTTTTAGAAAAACGCAGGCAGTATCGAAGGGAACGACCCGCTCGAGGTGAACAAGTATCCGCTCTAGAACCTGACTGGGGTCAAGCACCGATGTGAGCGTACTGGTGGCATCGCGCAGCACTTCGGCCTGCTCGCGTGCAATACGTTGGGCTTCATATAGACGCGCGTTTTCGATAGCGTTGACTGCCGGCATGGCGAGCCAACCAAGCAGGCGCATATCAGCCTGATTAAATGGCCCATTTCTTTTGTTGATAACTTCGATGGCCCCAATAGGGCCAAATTTGGTCTGCAGCGGAAAACAGAGGATCGATTCCGTCAAAAAATCGCTTTGCCGGTCCATTTCCGGAAAAAAACGAGAATCTTCAGCGGCATTGGGCACGAGAGTCGGTTCATTATGCTGTACCACCCACCCGGCAATCCCTTGCCCGACAGCCAGCTTTTTGCCCAGCACAAAATCGGATTTCACGCCCGATGCGGCTGCAAAATAAAGTTGCCCCGTTCTTTTATGGTAAAGCGCTACTGAAGCCGACATTGCATTGAAAAGTCGCACGGCGTGGTCAGTAATAATTGTCAGCGTTTCAGGCAGGTTAAGGGTCGAGGTAATCGCCTGACCAATCATGTTCATTGAAACCAACTCCTCGACTCGCTGGCCGATTTCCCGATAGAGCCGGGCGTTTTCTACGGCGGCTGCGGCCTGGTTGGCTAATGTTTGTAGTAACTGCTGCTCTTTAATCGAAAAAGCCCGAGATTTATCCCGTTCCAGCCGCAAGATACCCATTACCTGGGTGCCGACCTTCATCGGGATACATAACAAAGAAAAGCTACCTTTATCGGCAATTGTATTGTGCCCGTTTGATGCCGACATAATCAAATGAACGGCCTGTTTGCTGTTGATGGCGGTGACATCAACAGTGTCCCAGGCATCGACGGGAGATAGATGGTTAATATTTATCCATTCATCATCAACGAATTGATAATGATAAACAAGACAATCACTGTCGGGGTCTACTAAGGCATAGCTAGCCTTTTTTAGGTGAAGCAGGCGGCTTGTGGTTTCCAGCACGCGCTTGAAGATATCGGTTTCGTCGCGAAGCCGCGTAAGCTCTTGCCCTAACTGATAGATAGCGGCCAGTTGAGCTTCAAGCTCTTTGCGGGGAGTAATATCGCTAACAACGCCGTAGATGGTGCGCGTTTGGCTATGCGGGTCGATGTGTACCTTACCGCTGTCGCGAACCCAAATAATACGGCCATCAGCTCGAATAAGGCGATATTCAACCTCGCTGTTTTCGCCCTGTGCCAACCGCTGCGCCTGGGCTGCCGCCAGCGACTGATCTTGGGGATGGATAACCTGCGAGGGCCAAAAGCTCCAATCTGTTGTAAAGTTTTCCAGCGGATAACCGGTTAACAGTTCAGCATGGGGCGAAATGTAACGGTTAATGATCGTTGATGTTTGGGCCGCAATTTCGCTGATGTAGATATGATCGCTGATAGATAAAACGGCCTGCCGGAAGAGCGCTTCACTGGATTTTAAAGAGTCAATCTGATTATGGAGATGCTGAAGCTCAGCAATAAGCTGGGCTTTGGTTTTGTGTTTGTCGTCCAAGAGATGAGCCTGTTCGTGAAAAAGTTCAAGTCGTGTAGCGAGTCGATAGAAGAGTTAGACTATTTAACTATACCAACTCTTTCCAAAATATTCCAGTTTCGTTGGAAAAGTTTGTAGCACGTTGTTGAAATGTTTGACTTTACGCTATAAGTATTGTATTATGTGTGCTTACGGGCCGGTGGCGGAATGGCAGACGCAGGGGACTTAAAATCCCCCGAGGCTTGTACCCTCGTGTGGGTTCGACTCCCACCCGGCCCATGGTTTTATAACCACGTAAAACGTCTACCTCAACATTTGGCTGAGGTAGGCCTACTGGTACAACGGCTGCCAGTCCCCTCCGATATCCCATCACTATCCATGTGGAGCACATAGGTGACAACTTTATTGATTCAAAACGCCGAAGTGTTGGTAACCATGGATTCATCTCGGCGTGAAATACCCCATGGATCGCTTTTGGTTGAGAACAACCAAATTCAGTGGATCGGTGCAACACAAGATTTTGCTAGCTGGGTCAGTTCGCAGCGCCCGGATTTAGCCCGTGACGGCTGCGATCGCGTTATTGATGCGCAAGGCTGTGTTGTGCTGCCGGGATTAGTTAATTGTCACCATCATCTCTATCAAACACTTACCCGCACCATCGGTACCGGCGACGGTAAAATTTTGTTTGATTGGCTTAAATTTCTCTATCCCATTTGGGCTGAACTCACGCCGGAAGGGGTTTACGTCAGTGCCAAAATTGGGCTGGCCGAGCTGGTGTTGAGTGGCTGCACCACGGTGGCCGATCACCTCTATCTGTACCCCAACGGCAGCAAAATCGACGATGAAATTCAAGCCGCCCAGGAAATCGGGGTTCGCTTTCACCCGACGCGAGGCAGCATGAGCCTGGGCGAGAGCCAGGGTGGGCTACCCCCGGATCGTGTTTGTGACACCGAACCCAACATTATTCGCGATTGTGTGCGTGCGATTGAAACCTTTCACGACGCAAATCCCTTTTCAATGGTGCGTATTGGCTTGGCTCCCTGCTCGCCTTTCAGCGTCACTGAAAATCTCATGCGCGAAACGGCAGAGCTGGCTCGCCACTATCCGTTGGTTAATTTGCACACCCATCTGGCCGAAACCAAAGATGAAGATCGCTTCTGTGTGGAAATGTTTGGAAAACGACCCATTGAGTACGCCGATTCGCTGGGGTGGGCCGGCGAAGATGTTTGGTTTGCCCATATGGTGCATCCGAACGCTGCCGAAATCGATTGGTTAGCCCAGACCCGTTCCGGCGTTTGTCACTGTCCCAGCAGCAACATGATTTTGGCTTCCGGCATCGCGCCCATTCGGGCGATGGTCGACAAACAGGTGCGCGTTGGGCTGGGCGTCGACGGCTCGGCCAGCAATGACGGTAACCACATGCTGGGCGAAACCCGGCAGGCGATGCTGCTGCAACGAGTCGGCTGGCCTGGTTTCGAGTCGCGGGCCGACCGCTTTACGGCACGCGAGGCGCTGGAATTGGCCACCATCGGCGGTGCCAGGGTGTTACGTCGCGATGACATCGGCACGCTAGAAGTGGGCAAAGCGGCGGATGTGGTGGCTTTTCGCGTGGATGATCTGGCCCATGCCGGCAGTCTGGCCGATCCGGTGGCCGGGTTGGTTACCTGTGCGCCGACCCAGGTGTGGCACTCCATCATCAATGGCCGCATGGTTGTCGAGGCCGGTCAGTTTTTGCCCTTTGAACTCCCGCCGGTTATCGAACGCCACAATCAACTTAGCTGGCAGATGCTTGATCGAGCCGGAGTGTAGGGCATGCGTAAGCTTGACTATGTTCATCCCCGTAAGCTAAACCCCGCCGATGAACTGCGAGATTTACTGCGACAGTTAGAGGATAGTCAACCCCAACTCAAAACTATGAATCGTACCCAGGCGTTGGGTACGCTGCGCAATTTAGACCAGGCTTACGATTTGTTTGCCGAACTTGAAGCGACGGGCGCAGAATTGGAGGCCGAAAGAGGCCGATTTACGAGTATTCAGTCGCATTTGAAAAAGTATGTCGTTCCTTTCCTCAAAAATTTAGGCGGCCCGGTGGCCTTAAGCGCGTATCGCCCCCAATCGGCTCCGTCGCAAGAGCGCTGGTGGTGGTATATTCACGAAATGGTTGCTGCCCACCAAAAGCGCATCCTGAAGCAGATAATCATCATCGTCGGGAGTGTTGTTGTTATCATTGTCGGTTTGATCATCGCGTTTAACACGGTTTTGGCCCCTTCTCCGGAGGCGGTCGCCCGGCTGCAGGGCGAAAATCGCTCGCTTGATGCCTTTGATCTGGGCGATTACGAGGGAGCGTTGGCTGCGGTCGATACGGCGCGAGAAGTTGTGCCTGATGATCCCACGCTCTTGATCCTGAGAGGGATTTTCCTTGAAGCGTTGGGGCGCGAGCAAGAGTCTCGCGACAGTTTCGAGCAGGCTCAGCAGGTAATCGATGAACCCGTTGATTTTTATATAGGACGAGCCCAGTATTACTTACGCACCAATCAGGTGGATAAAGCCGAGGCCGATATCCGCATCGCTCTGGATAGTGACGACACCATTGCGCGTGCCTGGTTGATGCTGGGCCAGGCGCTTGAGGTGCAAGATAAACGGGGCGAGGCGATTATGGCCTATCAGCAAGCCTCAGATTTGGCTGTTGAGCAGGGTGATAATGAAGTGGTGGTTTTAGCCCGACTGGCTTTAGGTCGAATTAGCGCTGCCCCTTGACATCGGCCTGTGAGCTTAGTACACTCTAAGCGCGGATATTTTTTTGGATAATAGAGGGTGTTTGTGGAGAAAATGAAAACGTTTACAAGCTTGTGTTCTCCCCACGAAAATGGGTTTGCGCCGCTGCCGCCGCTCGATTTTTTGCAACTAAACCTCGCTGCCGAGCCGGATACGGGAACCGAGACCGAGACCGAGACTAATACGGATATCGATCTGGAATTCATCGTTATGAGTGACGAAGAGTTAGAGCAGCCTTACCGGGTTATCATTCATAACGATGATGTGACTACCTTTGAATTTGTTATTCATATATTGGTGACGGTTTTTGCCGTAACGTTTATCCGTGCCACCCGCATTGCTTACGAAGCCCACAGCGCCGGCAGTTCCTACGTTTGCACACTACCACTTGATGAAGCCAAAAGTAAAGTCTTCAAAGCCCAATACGCTGCCCGGCAAGAAGGCTTTCCGCTTACGTTCACTATTGAACCTGAATAAACAAGGCCCGCTTATTTTGACGGTGCCGGACTGACAAAGTCAAAAGGTTGGTCGAAGATCGTTAAATTCACCTGACCTGTACCGGTTAGCTGCCAGGTTGTCTCCCCAGGCGGGACATTCCATTCTAAACTCAGCGTATTAAAACTCAACTGCGGGGCGATCTCCGTGGCGATATTCACCTGAGACGTCAGGGTGCGCTCCAAGAGATTGTAATCAAACGTGGTGTCATAGGTTTCGTTGGCCACCACGCCAAAGTTCTCGTCAAGCGTCATTTTGCCTTGAGCCGTAATCGTGGGCGCAAAACTGGTAGCCACTTCGGGGGCGTCTAAAGCGCGATTAAAAATAGCCACCCGATAGTACCCGCCTGACCATGGCCGATTGCCGGTGATTTCGTTGGCTAACCCTAAGCGGCAAAGTTCGGTATCCCAGTTTGAAAAATCACCCTCAACCAGGGCTTCTGCCCGTAGTAGGCCATTTACATAAATTTTAGTCTGGCCTGTTTGGTGGCGGGTAAAGACAACCTGGCACAATTCAGCCTGCAATGTTCCGGCAGAGGTCGTGGTCGAGGGTTCTCCATTTAGGTTGGACGTATCGGTTCGAACGCGAACATCAAAAATATCCGAGGGGAGATCATCCCACAAACCCTGGCCCAGCGTAAAATTACGCCGGCCCGTATTGCGCGACAGGGTGACGATGCGTGCCGGCCCATCCTGAACCGTGTTGGCCGGTTTGACCCAGGCTTCGATGGTAAGTTCATGGGTGGTCTGGCAGGCTGCTACCAGCTCGGTAATGGGATTGGGTTTTCCTTTTTTTATATTGGGTGAGGCGATAAGGGATTGTTCGGTTGGTTTCACCGCCAGGCCACTGGGCAACCAGTTTACAGTCGACAAATCCTCTATTGTCAGGTTAATAGGGGTTCCGGTGCCGGACTGATCGTACAGCGTTTCTCCTTTGCCTTCGTCAAAGGTATAAAGCAGCTGCGGACTCACGATGCCGGCTTGGAGTTGTTTAATTTCCAAACTCTCTAAATCGAGTGAGCCGATATCATCAAACACCAATTTGCTTGGATTTTTTTCTTTGTCGAAGTGGAATTGTAAGCCCGATTCAGGCGTGAAGTCAGCAACCAGGGGAATCGATTGATGGATAAAGTTGATGGTCACTTCACCGGTAGCCGAGAAAATTGTGCCTGTGTCTAATTTTTTCTCAAGGAATGAAAGGGTGAGTCCTTCAAAAACCGCCTCACTATACGGTCCGAAAGGATCATTGTAGACAATGTTTAAAGTGACTTCCTTGGCTTCGGCGTTGTATGCAAGAGAAGCTGAGAAAGGTATATCCAGCGAGGCGGAAAAAATGTGGAGTTGAGCATAACTGGTCTCGGCTAAAATAAATTGACCACCTAACGTTTTGTCAACCAATTCAAATGCGGTGATTACTGCTTGATTGGTAGGATCAAAAAATTTAAGGCCGTCTGAGCGAATCTGATATAGATAGGCAGGTTTGGCTAAAACTGAGTTGGCAGAGATAACATCAATTCTACCATTACCAATAATCGCTGGGTTGTCTAACATGGACTATTTGCTCCTCTGACTCGTTTTCCGAATAGGATTTCGGATAAATTAACTTTTCGATATCAAACAAATTATCGATCACCATCGCGGCTGTGCCAGGTTTTCGGCCCGGACGATTGATGAGCACCGCATCCATACCCACGTTGTTTGCGCCTACAATGTCGTCGAGGTAGTTGTCGCCAACATAGAGAATTTGATCAGCCGGGACGCCGGCCTCTTCAATAGCGATTTCAAAAATTCGGGGGTGTGGTTTGGTTACTTCTACTATAGCCGAAACGATAACAAAGTTAAAATAGTCAAATAGTTCTAACTTAGGCAGAAGATCGAGCAAATGTGTACCATAATTAGAAATAATACCCATTGGAACACCTTGCGCTTTAAGGCGCTCTAAAACGGGGATTGTGTCGGGGAAGTTGCTATCAAAATAGTTGTCTTTGAAAAGCATCCACATGCGTCGGGCCGCATCGGGATTTTGGGGAAAAAGCTCCGTGAAAATGGTCAACCACCAATTGTTGATACTGGCATCATCTAGCCCAATACCAACGGCTTCATCGCGTCGTATGGAAAGCGTGTGGATCATTTTTAGACGCAATTCCGTGGCAGAAGCGTAAAGGTGGGGTGTATGAACCGTAGCTAAGAATTCAGCAAAGGGGGCATCGTCTTCGAAGCCAACCAAGGTTCCCCCGACATCAAAAATTACAGTGTGGTAACGACGATTGTGGCTCAAGGGATTTACCTTATGTGGATTTAAAGATCTGAAAGAACCCTGACGCCATTATAATAGAGTTAAATAAATAAGACAAACTCTAAGTTTCTAAACAGCTTGCCGGCGAACCTGGTCGCGCCGAACTTTGCCCGAGGCCGTACGGGGTAGAGCATCAATAAAAAGGATAGTGCGGGGAAGTTTATAGCCGGCCAGATAGTCGCGGCAGAAATCCATCAATTCCTGGGCCGATACCTTCTTACCGGGTTTGCCAACCACCATTGCCGCTACCCGCTGGCCCCACTCAGTATCCTCGATGCCGAAGACGCAGGCCTCGTCTACAGCCGGGTGTTGTCGCAAAACGGCCTCAACCTCAACCGGATATACGTTTTCGCCACCGGAAACAATCAAATCCGCGCGTCGCTGCACAACCCACAGATCGCCATCACTGTCCAGATAGCCCATGTCGCCGGTATAAAGTTCGCCGTTGTTTAGAACTTTGGCAGTAGCTTCGGGTTGGCGGTAATAGCCGTGCATCACGGTTGGCCCACTGACTACCACTTCGCCGATGGTGCCAGCTTCAACGGTCTGCCCTTGGTCATCCACAATTCGCAATGATGAAAACATCAGCGGTTTGCCGACGTGGCCGGGTTTGCGCTTAACGTTTTCAGGTGAAGCCGTAGCCACCTGCGAGGCTGCTTCGGTTAGCCCGTAGGTTGTCGCCACCGGCAGATTGAGGGCGATGCACCGATCAACCAATTCTGCCGTGGCCGCCGCTCCGCCGACTAAAACACAGCGCAGTCGCGATCGGGCCAGCGATTCAGCCGAGGTGTCGAGCAGCCGGTGTAACATTGTCGGCACCACGGAAATGAGCGTTACGGCCTGGTGGTCGAGCGCGTGGCGCACGTTGGCTTCATTAAAACCGTTTTGCAAAACGACGGTCGTGCCATACAAGCAGCACCGCAGGACAATCGCCATCCCCCCCACGTGATAGAGCGGCATGCAGAGCAGCCAGCGGTCGTTGGCAACAGTTCCCAAACGATAAGCCGAGGCGGCTGCGCTCAAAAAGTGATTATGGTAGCTCAACATCGCCCCTTTAGGCCGGCCCGTTGTGCCGGAGGTGTAGATGATGCCTTGTATACCATCAAGGGGCAGGGTGCGAGCTTGCCAGTCGGCCAGATTTTCTACCGAAATATCATTGAGCGAGGCAATATTATGGGGCGATGACGGATCGACCGAGATCGTCTGTGCAATGTGACTTGTTAAGTCGGCGGCCGTGGCCTCGGTTTCGCAGCCGCAGATGAGCAGCCGGCTGTCTGATTGCTCAATTTGCCAGCGTAGTTCTTCGGCAGTGAGACGAATATTGAGCGGCACGATCGTGGCATTAAGGCGGGCCAAAGCGTGGATGATGACCACAAACTCAACGCGGTTTGATAGCAAAACGGCCACGTGTTGGCCTGCCGCCACGCCGTAAGCCGATAGTTTGGCGGCGTATTCTGCTACATATTGATTTAATTCGGCATACGTCCAGCTCTGCTCACCAAAAAGCAGCGCTACTTTGGCCGGTGAAATTTTAGCCCTGTGGGCTAACCAGTCGAGCATAATGGTAAGTTAGCGTATAAAAAATAAAAATTTAAGCGTTTAGGATAATTTTTTGATGACTTTTTTGGCAATTTTTCGACGCATTTCTTCGTGGTAAACAGCGTCGGTTGTCACTTCGATAACGCACGACTTCGGGGCCTTAATAGCATCCTCAAGTTTCTTTCGGAAGTCGTCGCGCGTGGTTACGGCAAAATAATCGGCTCCAAACATGCGAACCACCGGTTCAAATTGTAGTCCATGGGGGGTAAGGAAAAGTTCGGTAAAGGGGGGATCGAAGTTGGCAATGGGCAGGCGATGAAAAATACCGCCGCCGTTATTATTGATTAAGACGATAGTTATCTTTACATTGCAGCGCTGTAACGCCAACAGACTGTTGAGATCGTGGTAGAAAGCCAGATCGCCGATAACCAGCACCAGCGGGTGCTCGGTTGTTTTTGCTGCGCCCAGAGCGCTGGCTATGGTGCCGTCGATGCCGCTCGCGCCGCGGTTGGCAAAAACCCGAATGTATTTGGGCGTAGGGCAGCCAAATTGATCCAGGTGACGCACCGGGAGGCTGCTGGCTACATAGAGCAGCGAGTCGACTGACAGAATATCGACCACATCGGTGAGAATGGCCCCTTCGAAATATTTGTCGTCTCTGTATTTAATGAAAACGTCTTGGGCTTCTTTTTCGGCCTGTTCAAATTGAGCCGTCCAAGAGCTGTTTCTCAGTTTGGTGTTGCGAAGCTGCGAGGCAATAAAGCGACAGGTCATTGCCGGGTCGGCCTCGATAAAGTGGGTCAGGTTGTGGGTGTCGTCCTGCCATACGCCGCTGCTGCTGATGGCAATTTGCCGGCAATCAGACGGTGAAGCTAAGTAGTCGCTTAGTGATTTTGAGATTGGCATTGCTCCAAAGCGCAGGATCAGTTGGGGGGCTTCCCATCGTTGGGTGATTTCAGACCGCATGAAGGTCTCGTAACTGCCATAAACCTGAACATTATTTTGATTCAGATGCGGCCCAAAACGCACGCCGGATAGAGCATCGGCCAGTACCGGATATTTAGTTACCTGAGCCAACTTGCTGAGCGCGCGAGGAAAGTCATTGCCGTCGCAGCGCGGTCCGCAGACGATTAGCCCACGCGGCGCGTTGATAACGGCATCGAGCAGCAAATCAAGTTGGGCCGCTGTGGGCGCGATTTTGCCCTGACTGATGTGGATAAACGGCTGGTTGTTGATGCGGCCATCAACTCGATTGCGGCGAAGTTGATCGAGCATGTCGTTCGAGTTGGGCGTCGGCTCAAGCGGCTTGCGAAATGGAAAGTTAAGATGAACCGGGCCGGCCGATAATCCCTGGGCGGTCGCCATTGCCCGTGCGGCCAGCGTGCGCAGTGAACGGATGGTTACCTCGGGCGGATCGGCTTCCGGCAGCCCGACATCAACAAACCAACGCACGTGATCGCCAAACATTTTCAGTTGGTCGATGGTTTGGTTTGCCCCGCTGTGCCGCAGTTCGGGCGGTCGGTCGGTGGTTAAAATCAGCAGTGGCACCTGAGCGTAGTAGGCTTCGGTGATGGCCGGGTGTAGGTTAGAGGTCGCCGTGCCCGAAGTACAGACAACGGCGACCGGTTGATTGCCGGCTAGCGCCATACCGAGAGCAAAAAAACCGGCGCCTCGCTCATCCAAAAGCGAATGAACGGCTATGTCCGCGTGGTGGGCAAAGGCGACGGTTAACGGCGTTGAGCGCGAACCGGGCGCAATGCAGACGTTTCGAAGCCCCGCTCGTGCTAACTCATCGACAAAGATTTCAGCCCACAGCGTGCTCCGATTAGGTGCTGTCATTCGCGGATAAGCCCTCCCAGGGCATCGGTTAGCGCTTTGAATTTGAGTTGGGTTTCACGCCATTCTTTCTTGGGCACCGAGTCGGCTACTATGCCCGCTCCGGCGTAAAGCATTGTCTCTCGGTTGACACTCAGCGCCGACCGAATAGCAACGGCAAAAATCCCGTTCTGACGTGGGTCTATCCAACCGATGGGCGAACCGTACCAGCCTCTGGAAACCGGTTCGGCTTCATTGATGATCGAAAGGGCGACATCGCGCGGGCGACCGCCCAGAGCCGGAGTGGGGTGTAGGGCTTCGATGACCGGTAAAATTCCTTTAGAGCGTTTTATCCGGCCGGTAATGGCGGTTTGCAAGTGCTGAATATTACTCAATTTGAGTAAGTTCGGTTCTGGTGCAATCTCTAAGCGAGTCATGATAGGCCGTAATTTTTCTTCCATCACATCGACCACCAGAGCCTGTTCGTGTCGCTCTTTGGGATTGGTCATCAACTCTTGCCCCAAGGCATCATCTTCTTCGGGCGTTTCGCCACGTCGAATAGAGCCGGCCAGAGCCGCAGTGCGTAGTTCAGACTTGGTGACTTCCGCCAGCAGTTCCGGGGATGCGCCATAAAAAGCGTGGCCCGGTACCGGCTCGAACAGGAAGCGGTAGCAATCAGGATAATTTTGTTTCAAACGTATCATCACATCAATGGGATCGATAGGTTCCTTCGAGCGCATGCGACGTGCTCGGGCCAAAACCACTTTTTCCAAATCGCCGCGACGAATGAGGCAGGTTATTCTTGACACCAGCCGGTTCCAGGTTTCAGGTGTCATAATATCATCAAAAGAGCGATGCACTTGTTTACTGGTGACCTTCGCCACTTCGCCCTGTTCCAGGTTGGCAATAACCAGCATCCGACGAATTTCTTCATGCATCTGCCAGGCTACTTCTTCTGGATTATCTTTGGGGCCAAGCGGTTGGTTAACCGTTAACCAGGTTTCGTCATCGGCAAATTGCATTAATTGGATACGGGGCAACACAAAACGGGCCGCCGGAAAGGCCGACCAGAGCGCTTGTGGTTTGTCTTCTACTTGAAAAGAAAAGCCTCCAAACAGACGAGGACCTACTTTGTCGGGTGTTTTGTCATTAAGACAGATAATATTGCGGAACAAATCCCACGACTGCTTGCGAATATCTTCAAAGCGACCCTCGCCATCAGCCATCAGCATAGCCGCTGCGTCGTAACCGGCTATGGCCACCGGAGAATTGGTGCTTTCCCAATAGACGCGCGGTGTGTTTTCAGCGCGTCGTAAAAATGTTAACGGTGAAACAGCGGGCCACCGTAAACTGTAGCTAATAAAAGTGGGTTTTCTCGGTCGGATTGCTGCCTTAGCAAGAAGTATAAGTTTGTCGGCCATTTCGGCCGGGAGAGTAAAATCGGTTTTGATCATGATTGACCCTTTCTCTTGGTTTTCAGGTTGATTTTTCGATGATTTCGATGCGTGTGATCTCAAGATCGGCAATATCCGATTCCGGTACGCCGATGCCGCGCAGCAGCATGCCGCGTAGCGTCAGCAAGACTCGCTCCGGCTCTGGTTCGCCGGTATGCACCCAGCGAATGACAACTTCATTAATGGCTCCCATCCAGGCGTAGGCCACAACCTCTGTATCGATGTCCGGAATTTCACCATCGTTTACAGCCTGATCGAGATAACTTTTAATGAGCCGGACAAAACGTTCGTGAATTTCAAGCCTTTTCTCTTCAAAGACGGTCCCTAAACCGACCGCCTGGATGAGAAAAATTTTCGCTAAACCACGATAGCGGCCAAAAGTTTCCAGACAAATTCTTAACGCCGCGTTAACTTTCCGTACGCCGCCTTTTTCTGCGTCTACGGCGTTGGTGAGGCGACGTTGCAGCAAATCAGCAAACTCATCAACCAAGGCCAAAAATATCTGCTGCTTCCCCGGAAAATAAAAATAGACGGCCCCTTTGGAGCTGCCTGATTCTTTCACAATTTCATCAACGCGGGTGTCGTGAAAACCCTTGCGGGCGAAAACCTGAATGGCGGCGTCAAGGATGCGTTTGCGTGTTGCTTTTGCTTTGTCTGAAAATTCGGCCTGCATAACTACCTGACTCATTATAACCTATCTTCTTTATTTTATAAACCGACCAGTCAGTCTAAAGTGAAAAATAGCACGAATTGGCGATTTTGTCAAAAAAAGATTTTTGTTTCAGTAAATATTGAAAGAAATGAAGGGGAATATGATGGTATTTGAGCCTATAAAGGGCTAAAGAAAAGCGGGATCCTGTTTTCAATTGTCAAAAACATGAATAAATGTATACTTACAATTAACACCCTTAAGGGTTTTTGGGCGATCGAGCGGTCAGCCCGTTTTTTATCTTTACAAAATATGACGCCGTCATATGAGAATTTGTATTAAAATTGCTAATTCCAATGAGTGAATAAAATTTTTAAGGTTGAGCTGTTCGTTAAACCTGGTTGATTGAATTGATGACCGTGTGATATAATTTTCAAAACCACTTCTAATAACCGCTTTCTCAAGAATACCTTAACACACGCAGGCTGGAGTAAAACTATGGCCACATCACCTACAAGCCCATCAACGACACGAGAAGAAAGTACCGATGCTGAGGCACGTCGTAAAGCTGTGGAGGTGACTCTAGCTTCGATGAATGATATTGTCTCAACGGCTCAGCTAACGTATTTTTCCAATCGTTCAATTGCTGAGGTAGAGGCGCTGCAAGAAGAAGTTTCGGCTATCGTTCCGGCTGGAAACATTGTGGGTTTGGTGATGAGCGGTTTGGTTCGATTACGCGATCGATCCCTACCGCGTGAGCGGGCTAAGTCAGATGTAAGCGCCCTCATGCGTGGTTTGGATATGCTTCCCCGCAATATTCTGCCGCGCACCATCTATGGCACCCTTTTTGTGGGGCCGGCAGCGGTATTGGCTGCCTATCAAAAACTCCTCATTCTCACCGGCAAAGACCCTGAAAGCGCATTTCCGGAAGGTTTATGGCAGTTTTATTTGGAATTTGCCTTGCGTGAAGACAGCGCCCACCATACCAATGAAACATTAGGCTTTCAACAAGCGCTTAAAGCTTACAACCTTAATGTGGCAGAGGTCGACCAACTTGCTGCCTGGGTTTGTGCGGTAAGCCAAACCTACTTTCAATTTGATCAACTTCTTTTTAATGAGTGGCATGAGCGGGTTCAGCTTTACTTAATAGATGAAGCCGTAGCTGAAGCCAATTTAGGCCACAAAATCTCTTTTAAACGGATTCCGCAAGCCTGGGTCACGCAGCGCCCTTATCGGCGTGGTGCGGATGCCCAACCCGATGAAAATTATGCCCTTTACCGCAAGCGCCGTTTTGATAATTTTCTCCAAAGCCGGCTTAGTTTACTGCCGAAGCTTCAACAAGAACGTATCGAAGCGTTTTACAATGAGCGGGCCGCCGATGAGCTGCCGGCCTATCAGCAGCAGATGAGTATTTTAGCCACGCTGGAGCCGGATAAGTATCGTGAAAATAAGAGACCCATTCCTTTGTGGCAAGCTCGAATTGGTATTATACTACGAAATCGCTATTACTTAGTACCAGCGTACCATTCAGATCAAATTGGACGCCCTATTCTGTTTGAATCAGAAGCGCCAGAATGCAAATTTTATCCGCTTCAACCCGACTATAACGGTAATCTTTACGATCTGGAAGGGCATTTGTTAGAAGTCAGTCGGTCAGGTCAGGTTTTTCAAAAAGATAATCAGCAGCCCATCGGTTTTTTGCGCCCTGCTTCGTTTCAGGCTATTCGCCGTCAGGTGGCAACCATCTTTGCCCATGCGCAATCGGCTGAACCGGCAGCGGTGGTTGGCCTTGATGACCAGTTGGTGTCTATTCGCCGGGTGGAACAAGAGCAGGCCCGTAAAGCGTTATCAAACGATGTCGCTCGCCAGGAAATTCAAGCCATTAAATACGCGCCGGTGATTATCAATTGGGATGAACAGGATGGTCGACAACCGCTGGCCAATATTCGTCAGCATAAGCGCGGCATTGGCGATCACGCCTTAACAATTTTTAGAACGAAACATTCAATGGTTTTTGACCAGTCACACATTTTTTTCGATGGACTATGGGGTATGGCTGTTTCTGAAATTCTAACCGGCGAAGCAATATCATGGGCCAGCTACTTTAATATGTTGCCTGAACTCAAGCCGGTGACTGATCCGCCGTATCATCTTGCTTTTAAACCGGAACCGGCGCTGAATGAGTTTACGAAGGTGGCGACTGTCGAGGTTTCGGCTGAAAGCAGTATTATCAACATAAAAAAGCTTGATCAACTGCGCCGGTTGCTGCCCAAACGTCATCCGGATCTAAAACTCACGGTCAATGACGTATTGGTGCTTTATCGCTGTGCTTTCGGTTTGGATTATCATCCTTCCCAGCATCTAGAAGATCAACTTTTTGAATTGGGAGCGAAAAATATCCCTGAAGTACAGGATGCATACGAGGTTGTCCATACGGTTCTGGCCAAAGCGCAACAAAATAATCCATCTCTGGTTATTCCTATGGAGGCCACTTCGGCTCGACCGCAAGAACGGCTATATCCGACAACGTTTCGTAATCCCTTTACCGAACTCTGGAACCATTATCGAGAAGCGTGTATGGCTTTAGACGGTTACAACACCAACAAAACGCAGAAAAATTGGGCTGATTTTTCCTCTGCGCGGCGTTCGTTATTGGCGCAGCTCAACTATTTTGGGCAAGTGATGCGGGCCTACAAACGGGTCGCTCTGGAGGGTGGCAGTACCAGTACCGCCACGATGAAGTTGCTGGCTCACCTTCCTAACTCTCTTTTGAAGTTGTTGGATGAAATTCCGCAGCGCATTGATATTCTCAATGAAGTGCTGAAAGGAGAAGAGGTGTTTTCTAACGGAGGCCGCGTTGCCAGGGGATCGTCCATTTCTCGATTTATTAGTGCTAAAGATGATAACTACAACAAGGCAATGGTTTGGGGTGTTTTAACCGATGATACGGATGTGCTCTATCTTTCGCTTCGTGATTTTCGTCCTCACGTTGCCGCCCTTGATAAAATTGGTCGCCGTGACCTGGCCCAATTGATGGTAGAAGATTATGTCGATGCTTTTGCCTCCGGATTTAATCAATTTATGAAAAATTTACTTGATATTCTCAACGCCAACGCCTCCCATACTGCTGGAGAGGGAAAAACATGACCCAGACCGATATGCTGATTGGGACAACGCTAGGGTCGTATGAAATCATCGAGGCAATCGGCGAAGGTGGTATGGCCCGTATCTATAAAGGGTTTCACACGGAACTCAATCGCTACGCCGCGATCAAGGTTATCAACTGGGGGTTGCAAGAGGATCCCGAATTTACCGAACGTTTCCGCCGTGAAGCCCAAGCCATCGCCAGCCTGCGCCACCCGAACGTGGTTCAAATTTACGATTTTGGTAAACACGTTAGCGGCTATTTTATGGCGATGGAGTTTATCGAAGGCGGTGATTTAGCCGTTCGATTGCGCCAAATAAAGGCCGATCAAAAATTGCTGCCTAAGGACCAGGCTATTCGGGTTATTAAAGATGTGGCGGCCGCGCTAGATTACGCTCACGAACAAGGGGTTATTCATCGTGATGTCAAACCATCGAACATCATGATGAACCGAAGGGGGCAATCTATTCTAACCGATTTTGGCTTGGTGATGCTGCCCTCGCATGCCAGCCAGGCCACGCTTGGCAATACCTTTGGAACCCCCCATTACGTTGCGCCGGAGCAAGCAATTTCATCCGCCGCGGCGGTTCCCGCCAGTGATATTTATTCGCTAGGCGTTATTCTTTTTGAGTTGACTACCGGCGAACTCCCTTTCGATGACGAGTCGCCGCTCAGTGTGGCGCTCAAACATGTGAGCGATTTACCACCCTCGCCCCGAACTATCAATCCCAACCTCGATTATGCGGTCGAGGATGTTATCCTTAAAGCACTTTCTTAGGTGAGTAGATGAATCAAATCTTTCATCCAAGTGCAAATGTCATTGCCAAAGCATCGATTGTTGGGGTAGTTCTCCTGTTAGGTGTTTTGGCTACCGGCCTGATTTTTTTTGTGAGGTCAGGCTGGATGACCGGAACAAACGTGGCTGAAGCCCAACCGGTGCCGTTTAGCCATCTTCACCATGTTCGTCAGCTAGGTCTTGATTGCCGCTACTGTCACACTTCAGTTGAAGAAGCTGCTTTCGCAAATATCCCGCCTACGGAAACGTGTATGACTTGCCACTCGCAAATCTGGACCGAAGCTCCTATCTTAGAGCCGGTGCGGGCCAGTTGGCGTGATGACAAGTCACTTGAGTGGGAAAGGGTCCACGACCTATCGGACTTTGTTTATTTTAATCACTCTATCCACGTCAATAAGGGTATTGGCTGCGAAACCTGTCACGGGCGCGTCGATAATATGGCGCTGATTTCGAAGCAACATACAATGCAAATGGAGTGGTGTTTGAACTGCCACCGCAACCCGGCCCAGTACATTAGACCGGTTGACCAAGTGTTGACGATGGGCTATGAGGATACCTTGCCCAAAGACTACGACCAACTGGTTGAAGGGCATGCTTTGGTTGCTGAATATGGAATTGAAGTTGGTCGTTTAGATAACTGCTCTATTTGCCATCGGTAGGAGAGAATGAGAAAAAACTTTGACATCCCATTAATTCGAAAACGATTAGGGGAAACCAACGGCAAAAAATATTGGCGAAGTTTAGATGAACTTGCCGAAACCGAAGAGTTTCAAGATTTCGTCAAGCACGAGTTTCCTCAAGGCGCTGATCAAATGCTCAACCCGGTCACGCGCCGTAATTTTCTTAAGTTGATGGCGGCCTCGTTTGCTCTGGGTGGTTTGGCTGCCTGTTCGCCAACGCCTTCTGAAAAGATAGTACCTTATGTGCGTGCCCCCGAAGAGATTGTTCCCGGCAAGCCGCTTTTCTTCGCTACAGCGATGCCGTTTTTTTACGGCGCGTCGATGCCGGTTCTGGGCGAAAGCCATATGGGCCGCCCAACCAAAGTTGAGGGCAATCCCGATCACCCGGCCAGCTTAGGCTCCACAGATGCCTTTGCCCAAGCCTCTGTTTTAACAATGTACGATCCGGATCGCGCTCAAATTATCACCCAGGCCGGTCTGTTGACCACCTGGAGTTCCTTTGTTGAGGCGATGCGCGGCGAACTGGATGTCCAGCGCAGTAAAAAGGGAGCCGGGTTTCGTATCTTAACCGAAACGATTACCTCGCCCTCGCTGGTCAGTCTATTCCAAGATGTTTTAAGCGAGTTTCCTGAAGCCCGCTGGATTCAGTATGAGCCGGTCAACCGAGACAACCCTCACGAAGGGGCTATGATGGCCTTTGGCGAAGACGTAAACACCGTTTATAACTTCGACCAGGCTGAGGTAGTTCTCTCGCTTGACTCGAACTTTGCCCAATTTGGTCCGGGTAACGTTCGCTACGCCCGCGATTTCACCGACAAACGCCGCATTCGTGAAGATAGCACGGCGATGAACCGGCTCTATATGGTCGAAACGATACCGAGCGCCACCGGCAGTATGGCCGATCACCGCTTGCCGTTATCCACCGCCCAGATTGACGCCTTTGCCCGAGCGCTGGCCGCCGAATTAGGGGTTGATGTCGAGGCTCCGGCTGCCGAAAGTTTAAGCGAAGTTCCCGCAGGTTGGATTACAGCTATCGCGGAAGATCTCCAAGCGAATGAAGGCCAAAGCATTATAATTGTTGGCGATAATCAACCTCCGGCTGTTCACGCCCTGGCTCACGCAATGAACGAAGCGCTGGGTAACGTTGGTCAAACGGTTGTTTACACCGACCCACTCGAAGGAAACGCCATCAACCAAACCGAAGAACTGCGGGCGCTGGCTGCCGATATGGAAAGTGGTAAGGTTGATGTACTTCTCATCATCGAAGCAAACCCGGTTTACAATGCTCCGGCGGATACCAATTTTGCCGAAAATATTCGCAAAGTGCCTTTCCGTGCTAAAATGGGCCTCTATTTAGATGAAACGGCTTCACTGTGCGAGTGGAATGTTCCTATGGCGCACTATTTGGAAAGCTGGTTCGATGGCCGCGCTTATGATGGTTCAGTGACGCTGACCCAGCCGTTGGTTAATCCGATTTATGACAGCCACACCCCCCACCAGATGGTCGCGGCGATGATCGGCCAATCAGCTTCGAGTGATTACGATTTGGTTCATGATTATTGGGCCGATGAACTGGCGGCGGATGATTTTGATACCTTCTGGCAAAAATCGCTTCACGATGGTTTTATTGCCGATACGGCCTTAGAAGAAAAGTCCGTTAGCGCCTCAACCGCCGATATCCCGGCTTTCGAAGCGGCTGCCGGTAGCGAGTTAGAATTGAACTTCCGCCCCGATCCCACCATTTGGGACGGTCGCTTTGCCAACAACGGCTGGCTGCAAGAACTGCCGAGTCCTATTTCAAAATTGACCTGGGAAAACGTTGTCTCGATTAGCCCGGCTACGGCTGAAGATTTAGGGCTAACCACAGGCGATGTGGTGCAGCTTCAATACCGGGGCCGCTCCGTGGAAGCACCCGTTTGGGTGTTCCCCGGCCAGGCAAAAGGTACGGTTGTCACCACGTTGGGGTATGGCCGCACACTGGCTGGTCGCGTGGGGACCGGGATAGGTTTCAGCGCTTATAGCCTGCAAAACTCCGATGCGCGTTGGTCTGAAGCCGGTGTGCGTTTGAACCAGGTTGGACGCGGCTATAAATTGGCCTCAACCCAAACCCACTATAATATGGAAGGCCGCCATCTGGTTAGAACCGGAACTATCGGCCAATTCCGCGAAGACCCTGAATTTGTTGAGCATATGGCTGAACACGGCCCGTTCGACGAAAACCTGTCGCTGATGCCGGGTTGGGAATATAACTCCTATGCCTGGGGTATGGTGGTCGATCTTAATGCTTGCAATGGCTGTAACGCCTGTGTCGTCGCTTGCCAGTCGGAAAACAACATTCCGATTGTCGGCAAAGAGCAAGTGCTGAAGGGCCGCGAAATGCAGTGGATGCGCATCGACAGTTACTTTGAGGGCGAGTTGGATAACCCGGCTGCCTACAGCCAACCGATGATGTGCCAGCATTGTGAGCAGGCTCCTTGTGAGTTGGTTTGCCCCGTCGGTGCTACCCTGCACGATGCCGAAGGTCTTAACGTCATGGTTTACAACCGCTGCGTTGGCACCCGCTATTGTTCAAACAACTGCCCCTACAAAGTACGCCGTTTTAACTTCCTTGACTTTGGCGATCAAACGAGCGAGAGCCTTAAGGGTCAGCGCAACCCCGATGTTACGGTTCGGGTTCGTGGCGTTATGGAAAAGTGTACCTATTGTATCCAACGCATCAGTGGAGCACGTATTCAGGCCAAAATTGAAAATCGGCGTATTCAAGACGGCGAGGTTATTTCGGCTTGTCAGGCTGCTTGCCCCACAAAAGCTATCTTCTTCGGCGATACCAATGATCCCAATAGCGAAGTGTCGAAGATGAAGGCGCAGCCCCATAACTACGGCGTGCTAACCGAGTTGGGGACTCGCCCGCGCACTTCTTATCTGGCTAAATTCCGCAACCCTAATCCGGCCTTGGAAGATCCCAATGCGCATGAGGAAGGGCACGGTTAAAATGGAAAATTGGATGAATCCTTATTGCTGGTTCTCTAAAGGAGTAAATGTATGCAGTTAGGACAAACAGAGAAAACATCGGCTGTAGACTTGCCCGTTGTAGAACCCGGACATACTTATCGTTCTGTTAGCGAAAAGATCAGCAATGTGGTGCTCGATATTCACACACCGCTTGGTTGGGTTTTTGCCTTCGGTACCGGCTCGATTTTGTTGATGATGTATCTCATCTCCGTCGCCTATCTGTTTACATACGGCGTTGGCGTATGGGGGATCAACATTCCGGTCGGTTGGGGTTTTGCGATTGTAACCTTTGTCTGGTGGATTGGGATTGGTCACGCCGGCACGCTGATTTCGGCAATTTTGTTTTTGCTTCGCCAGGATTGGCGGACGTCGATTAACCGCTTTGCCGAAGCGATGACCCTATTCGCGGTAGTTTGTGCGGGCTTGTATCCTATTCTACACCTGGGGCGTCCGTGGCTGTTTTACTGGCTGCTGCCCTACCCAAATACCTTTGGCTTGTGGCCGCAGTTTCGTAGCGCTCTGGCCTGGGACGTTTTCGCGGTTTCGACTTACGGCACCATTTCAGCGGTCTTCTGGTTCACCGGTCTCATTCCCGATTTAGCCGGTATGCGCGACCGGGCCAAGCATCCGGTGCTGAAGTTTATCTTCGGCGCACTGGCTATGGGCTGGCGTGGTTCGGCCCGCCACTGGAACAACCATCAAAAGTTGTACCTGCTGCTGGCCGCTATCGCTACTCCGCTGGTTATTTCGGTTCACACTGTGGTGAGTTTCGACTTCGCGATTGGGCAACTGCCCGGCTGGCACACCACAGTCTTTCCGCCCTACTTTGTGGCCGGGGCTGTTTTCTCTGGGTTTGCGATGGTGGTCACGCTGCTCATTCCCATTCGCAAGCTTTATCATCTCGAAGATATGATTACCCTGCGACACTTTGATGTGATGGGTAAGGTACTTCTCACCACCGGTTTGATTGTCGCCTACGGGTACATTACCGAAGCCTTTGCCGGTTGGTATGGCGGCAGCCCATTTGAACTTTTTCTAATCGTTAACCGCTTTACCGGCCCTTATGCGCCTTATGTGTATGGCCTGGTTTTCTGTAACCTCGTTGCTCCCCAAATACTCTGGTTCAAACCTGTTAGAACCAATTTGACGGTAATGTTCATTTTGTCGCTGATTATCAACACTGGGATGTGGTTAGAGCGTTTTATGATTGTGATTATCAGCTTAACCGCCGATTTCTTGCCGTCGTCATGGGCGCTTTTCATTGCCACCCCGTGGGACTGGTCGTTGTTAATCGGTTCCGTTGGGCTTTTCTTGGTGCTTCTCTTCTTGTTTGTACGCACGCTGCCGATGATCTCGGTCTTCGAGATGCAAGAGTTGCTTCACAAACAAGAACACGGCCACTAAATTTGAAGGAGAGATATTTATGAGCGCACCGAAATCTGAAGGACCGCTGATTTTTGGGCTGATGGCCGAATTTAGCGACCCCGATGTCTTAGTAAAAAAAGCACAGCAGGCTTATGATGCCGGCTACCGAAAAATGGATGCCTATTCTCCTTTTCCTATTCACGGTCTGGCCGAAGCAATAGGTATGAAGCGAAGTTGGGTGCCATATATTGTGTTGCTGGCGGCTATCGCCGGAGGGATTGGTGGATTTATGCTGCAATACTGGGTCTCAGTTATTGCTTACCCCATCAATATCGCCGGACGTCCGCTTAATACATGGCCGGCCTTTATGGTTGTGACCTTTGAAACCACTATTCTCAGTGCTGGGGTCATTGGCTTTCTATCGATGATGATACTCAATAATCTGCCGATGCCCTATCATCCGGTCTTTAATGTGCCACGTTTCGAACTGGCCTCAAACGACAAATTTTTCTTGTGTATTATGAAATCGGATCCCAAATTCGATCTCGCAGAAACGCGAACGTTTCTTGAAGGGCTTGACCCTGATGGTGTCTATGAAGTTGAGCAGGATGATGACAACGTCTACAGTTGACATGCTCTGTCGGACTATTGTTGAAGTCTGTGTTTTTTGCGAACAAATTCAGTAAGGTAGACGGTTAATGCTAAAACACTTTAATGCTAAAAGCTTGTTTGGAATGTCGTTTCTGG
The DNA here is from genome assembly GCA_020433835.1 of Anaerolineae bacterium. The sequence goes on from JAGRBY010000003.1 coordinate 40,924, forward strand.
TGATATTTGTGGTGTTATCTTCGGGTTGTGACCTCATCCCCGGACGGCATATGCGTGATCAAGCCAAGTTTGAACCTCTTGAAGCAAGTTCGCTTTTTGGCGATGAACGAGCCTCGCAAAACTTGCCCGAAAATACTGTGCCGCGCGGCGAATGGTACGACATCGAGTCGAACGAGGTCCTCTATACCGGTATGCAGGATGGCGAAACGATTGAAACCATCCCGATTGCTGTTGATCGCGATGTGATTTTGCGCGGCCAAGAACGCTTCAATATCTACTGTTCGCCATGTCACGGTCGCGTTGGCGACGGGCAGGGGATGATTGTTCAGCGCGGTATGAAACAGCCGAACTCGTTCCACAGCGAACAAGTGCGCAGCCAGCCCGACGGTTACTTTTTTAATGTGATGACCAACGGCTTTGGGGTAATGTACAGCTATGCATCACGGGTAAAACCGGAAGATCGCTGGGCTATTGTGGCCTACATTCGCGCATTGCAGTTTAGTCAAAACGCTCCTCTGGATGTCCTGTCCGACGAGGATCTTGAACAGATAGAATCATTGGTGGAGTAGTAATGAATCAAACACAGATATTGCCGCCAAGCGTAAGTCGCATTGGACGAAATGCTCTCGTTATTGGTATTATTGCCCTGGCCCTAAGTGCTGCCGGTTACTTTGTTAACCCGGATCGATTTTTTCAATCGTATCTGTTCGGCTATATGTATGCCCTTCAGTTTCCGCTCGGTTGTATCGGGTTGTTGACTATTCATCACCTGGCCGGCGGTCGATGGGGCTATAGCATTCGCCGCTTCTTAGAAGCTGGAATCTTAACCTTTCCGTTGATGGCCGTGCTGGTTATTCCCATCGTTGTTGGGATGAACACCCTGTATCCGTGGATTAACCCGGAAGAGCACTATGCTTTGCTCGATCATAAAGCAATTTATCTCAACGTGCCGTTTTTCCTTGGCCGTATCGTCTTCTACTTCGTCGTGTGGACTGCCATTGGTCTTTGGCTCAATCAACAGTCGGTGAAGCAAGAATCAGTTGATGTGCCCGACCCCAAATCGGTTGATCGCCTTAAACGCGCCAGTGCTATCGGCATTATCCTCTTTATGCTAACCGCCACCTTTGCCGTTTTTGACTGGATGATGTCGCTGCAGCCGTACTGGTTCTCATCCATCTACGGGGTGATTTATCTGGCCGGTGCCGCCATAGCCGCTATGAGTTTTTCGTTGTTGGTGGGCAATGCGCTCAAAGATCACAAACCAATTTCCGAACTGCTGACCATCGATCTTTTTAGCGATTTATCGAACTTTATGCTGGCCTTTGTCTCATTTTGGGCTTACGTCTCGTTCTCGCAGTATCTTATTATCTATATGGCCAACCTGCCCGAAGAGATTAGCTGGTACGCTGTTCGCGGCAACGGCGGCTGGGGCTATTTCGCATTAGCCCTTATCTTCCTGCACTTTGCGCTGCCGTTTGGCATTTTGCTTTCAAAATCAAACAAACGGGTGTTGAAACTGATGGTTCTTTTAGCCATGTTTCTTCTCTTTATGCGTGCCATCGATCTTTTCTGGCATATTATGCCCGCCTTTTACGAAACCGTGTCGATCAGTTGGATCGATTTTATGACGCCAATTGGCCTGACCGGAATTTGGCTCTGGTTCTTTATTATGCAACTAAATCGAAAACCGTTGGTTGTCCGCCGCGATCCGCGCTTCCAGGAGGTGCCTGCGCATGGCTGAACATGAAGAAGTTCTCATCAATGAAGAGGTTGATTTTGAAGGAAGCGACATCAACACCCGCCTTCTCCTTGGTTCTGTTGTCTTGTTGATTGTCGTTACGGCCTGCAGTATGATGCTGGGGCTGTGGATTTACAACGGATTAGAGACGCGCCAGATTGAGTCCTATCCAACGCCGCTGCCGCTTATTCAACTTCGTCCTACACCGCCGCAGCCCCGCTTGCAGCCCAACGCCCTGGATCGAACCACGGCGGAAGAGGACTTGGCAACAATGCACGCCCGCGAGGATGCTATTCTTGATACCTATGGCTGGGTTGACAAAGACGAAGGCATCGTGCGCATCCCCATCGACCGCGCTATCGATATTCTCGGCGGCGCAGTTGAAGAGGAAGAGCCTGGCCGCTAATTTTGGCATTTGGTAGCTTTTTTGTATAACTGTTGTATGTTATTTCACAAACGTACCCTCCAAATTATATTTATTGTAACCATACTTTTTGGTGCTGTTTCTTTTGATGTTCCGGTGAACGCCCAAGAAGATTTACCCCAAGATTTGATTCGGCAAGTGGGTTTTGACCAAAAGCTCGACGAGCAAGTGCCGCTTAACATCCCATTTACCGATTCAGAAGGGCATGATGTCTTACTCAGCGACTATTTTGGTCAGAAGCCAGTTATTCTGCTGCTGGGTTATTACGAATGCCCGATGTTATGCTCGTTGGTTCGCAACGGCTTGTTCGATAGCTTGAAAAAGCTCGATTTTACGGTTGGCGACGAATTTGAGTTGGTGGTAGTCAGCATTGACCCCCGCGAAACGCCCGAAGTAGCGGAAATGAAACGGCGGGCCTCCATTATTGATTACGAGCGCTCAACTTCAACCGAGGGGTGGAACTTTTTGGTCGGTCCGCAAGATTCAATTGAGCAGTTGTCGGCTTCCATCGGTTTTCGTTATGCCTTTGACGAAAACTTGGATCAATATGTTCATCCCAGCGGTATTGTGGTTTTAACGCCGCAAGGAAAAATATCACGCTATTTCTACGGCATCGACTTCCCAGAGAAGGATTTACGGCTTGGTTTGGTTGAAGCCGCCGATGACAAAATTGGCTCGCCCGTCGATTTAGTCTTATTAACATGCTACCATTATGATCCGGTTACCGGCGAATACACCCTGACCATTATGAATTTTATCCGCCTGTTTGGCTTATTAACGGTCGCCGCCATCGGAGTACTTTTACTAAAACTGCTCCGTCATGATCATAATAAACCCACACCCCATTCGGTTTAGATATTTGCTAACGCACCTCGATGCCTTTCAATGATTGTAGTGCTGTTTTAATGTAACATCCGATGTAGTACCCAAGGAGGATTTTAGAGTATATGCAGGATTTTCCTATTTTTCCCGATCAGGCATCAACCGTTGCCTGGCAAGTTGATGCCATTTATTTTACGCTTGTCGCCTTAAGCATATTCTTCTCTATCGGCATTGCTGGGGCTATTGTCTTTTTTGCTATTCGCTACCGTAAAGGCAACAAAGTTGACCGTTCGAACCCGATGGAAGAAAACACGGTGTTAGAACTGTCGTGGTCGATTATCCCCTTCATTTTAGCGTTGGGTGTATTTGGCTGGTCGGCTGCGGTTTTTATTCACATCCGAACACCCCCGGCAGACGCTGTTGAAGTGTACGTCATCGGCAAACAGTGGATGTGGCACACTCAGCACCCCTCCGGTAAAAGCGAAATCAACGAACTGCACGTTCCGGTTAATACGCCGATAAAGCTGATTATGACCTCGCAAGATGTTATCCACGACTTCTATATTCCGGCTTTTCGGGTAAAACAAGACGTGGTTCCGGGGCGCTACTCGATGTTGTGGTTTGAAGCCACCAAACCGGGCGAATACCATCTGTTTTGTGCCGAATACTGCGGTACGGATCACTCGGCTATGGTGGGTACGGTAACCGTAATGGAGCAGGATGAATACGAGAACTGGATTGGCGGTGGTGCCTCCGATGAGCCGCTGGCCGTAGCCGGCGAACGGTTATTCACCGAAAACGGCTGTATTTCGTGCCACAACGGCGAACCAGGTGCCATTGGACCGCCTATTGCCAATAACTCCATCTTTGGACAACCGCGCGAGTTTGCAGACGGCTCAACCGCCACTGTTGACGAAGCCTACATCCGCGAATCGATTTTAGACCCGCAAGCCCACGTTGTGGCCGGTTATGCTCCGGTAATGCCCAGCTTCGACGGCCAACTGAGCGAGCAGAGTTTGTTACAATTGATTGAATATGTTAAATCACAATAAGCGGACGATGAATCTTTCTAAAGCACGTATGAATTTAAGCACAACCCTTTGTTTTGAGTACCAAGGAGGAAAAAATTTATGGCAGTAACATCTCCCCCGCTAGATTTAAAGGGCCATGACCAGGAGAACTATCTTAACTGGACTTATGGCGTAAAATCTTGGCTGCTTACTACCGACCATAAACGTATTGCTATTCTTTACCTTATTTCTGTAACCTTCTTCTTTTTCCTGGGCAGTTTAGCCGCCTTTCTACTACGCATCGATTTGATGACGCCGCAAGCCGACTTGATGTCATCAGACAACTACAACCGCTCGTTTACCATACACGGGGTCATTATGATCTTTCTCTTCCTTATTCCGGCTATCCCCGGCGTGTTTGGTAACTTCCTCTTGCCGATTATGATTGGTGCCAAAGATTTGGCCTTTCCAAAGATTAATTTGGGAAGCTGGTACGTTTATATTATTTCCGGTATGTTTATTCTGGCTGTGGTTCTGTGGGGTGGCGTTGATACCGGCTGGACCTTTTACACGCCGTACAGTACCACCTACGCAAACTCAGCGGTGGTGCTTACCGTTTTGGGGGTCTTTTTAGTCGGTTTTTCCTCCATTATGACGGCCCTCAACTTCATCGTCACCATTCACAAGATGCGTGCTCCGGGATTGACCTGGTTCCGTCTGCCGCTCTTTATCTGGGCGATGTACGCTACCAGTATTATCATTATGCTGGGTACGCCCGTACTTTCGGCCACACTTATTCTGGTTGGTTTGGAAAGAATATTTGGGATGGGCATTTTTAACCCGGCTCTCGGCGGCGACCCGGTTTTGTTCCAGCATTTGTTCTGGTTTTACTCGCATCCCGCCGTATACATTATGGTGCTGCCGGGAATGGGCATTGCCAGCGAATTAATCACCTGCTTCTCTCGCCGACGTATCTTCGGCTACAAATTCATCGCAATGTCCAGTATGGCTATCGCACTTATTGGATTTTTGGTGTGGGGACACCATATGTTCGTTAGCGGGCAATCGGTTTATGCCGGTGTGGTTTTCTCTCTCCTCACCTTTGCTGTCGCCATTCCATCGGCCATTAAGGTCTTCAACTGGACGGCCACGCTTTATAAAGGAACAATTCATCTGCAAACGCCAATGTTCTACGTTTTGGGCTTCATCGGCCTTTTCACCATTGGCGGGTTGACCGGGCTGTTCTTAGGCGCACTTGCCACCGATGTTCACGTTCACGATACCTACTTTGTGGTCGCTCACTTCCACTATGTAATGGTTGGCGCTACGGTAATGGCTTATCTGGGGGCGCTGCACTTCTGGTGGCCCAAAATGACGGGCCGCATGTACCCGGAAGGTTTGGGTATCCTCTCGGCTATCATTATCTTTATCGGCTTTAACCTAACGTTTATGCCCCAATTTATTTTGGGCTATATCGGGATGCCGCGCCGCTACCATGTTTATCCCGAAGAATTTCAGGCATTGCACGTGGCCTCAACCCTCGGTTCAACCGTTTTGGGTATCGGCTACATCATGCCACTCTGTTATTTGCTCTGGTCGCTGCGTTTCGGTAAAGAAGCCGGGCCAAACCCCTGGGGGGCCGTTGGTTTAGAGTGGACAACCTCTTCACCGCCTCCCCACGAGAATTTTGAAGTATCGCCTGTGGTTACTACAGAAGCGTATGATTACGAAAGCTTAGAAGAGGAGGTGTAATTTGGCACACGGTGAATCATCTTTAGTTGCTCCTTATTTTAGAGATATCGAGCAACAGCGCGAGGCAAATACCCTGGGGATGTGGGTTTTCCTCGTAACCGAAGTGATGCTGTTCGGCGGTATTTTTATGGCCTATGCCGTTTACTATTATAACTATCACGACGCCTTTGCCGAGGCCGGACATGAGTTGGATATTGTTCTAAGTAGTATCAACACCTTTGTGTTGCTGTGCAGCAGTTTGACGATGGCATTGGCTGTGTGGGCTTGCCAAAGCAACAAACAAAAATTGCTCGTTATGTTTTTGATGGCGACACTGGTACTCGGTTCGATATTTTTAGGCATCAAAGGCTTTGAATACTACGAAAAGTACGAAAATGGCCACATTCCGGGCATAAACTTTCAGTACGATGGCGAATACCCGCAGCAAGCCGTTATTTTCTTCAGTTTATACTTTGCCGCCACCGGCTTGCATGCCACCCACATGATTATTGGGGGAACGGTGCTGGCGGTTATCACGGTGAAAGCCATGCGCGGCTTCTACTCCTCCGTCAACTATGATACCATCGAAATTATGGGATTATACTGGCACTTTGTCGACATAGCCTGGGTTTTTATATTTCCACTATTTTATTTAATCGAGCGATAACAATGGCCGAACAACATCACGAAGAACACCATATTCATATCACGCCGGTGAGTACTTATCTTATGGTTTTTGCCGGTTTGATGGTTCTCTTGGCGCTGACCCTGTATGTAGGGTACACCGACTTTGGCACGTTTAACAAAACCGTAACACTGATCGTAGCCATCACCAAAGCCTCTTTAATTATGTATTTCTTTATGCACTTGCGCCACAGTAGCGGCCTGGTGTGGGTTTTTGGCCTGCTCGGCTTCTTTTTCTTCATTATTTTGCTGCTAATTGGCATGGGCGATTACGCCGCCCGTGGAACTATCCAAGGCCCGCTATAAAAACCCGTTTTATTTAATTTAACGCTTACGCAGCCGGTAGCAATTGCGCTACCGGCTGTTTTTTTTGGCTGAAAACTTGAATAGGCTGAAGCCATTGATGGTTTTTTGAAAATAAAATTTGTAGGACAAACTTAAGTTTGTCCTACTCCTTAATCCGCCAATCTGTGTTCTAAATAATGGCGAGAAACACATAATCTAAATAACAGCCATCTTCTCATACTATATTAACCATGCGCGTTACAATACATAGCTGACATCGTTCCCCTTCGATGCCGAAAGTAACTGCTTAAGACCGCCCAGCGCGTGTCGCGTGTTCACCGGACGGTGTTGTCTTATTTCCTGCTGTATAAAGTATTCATCTATTACCACTATCTTTGCACTTTAAAGAATTATGACAAGAAACCAGGGTTTTTAGCGTTAAAAAAAGCGCTTTTTGCCGCTAAAGGGTATCGATGAGGTATCAAAACCCTGGTTTCTAATAAAGTGCAAACATAGTACTATTACATAACCCAAGTTGTACCACGATTGAAAGTAATCGAAAGCCGATCTTTCTAACCAAATGACGAGTGGAGTAAGGAATAGGGAGTAAAGCGTAGGCTCTTGGTGGAATTCAAGGCGATTCCTGCCTTAGCCCGATGCTGAAGCATCGGGCTGAAAGAGCAAAGGACGTTGAAACGCCCTATAGATCGCTAGATTTTAGCCCCATCGGGCTTCGCTCTCTCAGCACGACGGCTTTATAGCCTCGTGCTTTTATGGAGGCTCCTTGAAACCCATATTGAGCCAAGGCGTAATAGATTCCATTCCCCTTAATCCCGACTTCCTACTCCCTACCCCTCGGTTTGGGCTACTGCCATTAAGTTAGTGACTGGTGCTAGCCCCCCTAACCCCCCAGAGGGGGGAATTTGACGTCTTTCTCCCCTCTTTGGGGGGGGCCGGGGGGCTTAACTTAATGGCAGTATCGGTTTGGGCATTGGGGTGCAACTTGCGTTAAACAAAAAGGAGTTAGCATGGGAATTGCTGCTGATATTGCCATTATCGTTGTTGCCGGGCTGCTGGGCGGCATTATCGCCCAACAGTTCAGACAGCCCTTAATCTTGGGCTACATCTTTGCCGGTGTGCTGGTTGGCCCCAATACCGGCGGCGTCACCGTCGGCGACATTCACGAAATCGAGCTGCTGGCCGAAATTGGGGTGGCGCTGCTGCTCTTTGCCCTTGGCCTGGAATTTTCCTTCAAAGAACTAAAACCTGTTCAAAGTGTGGCTCTTATCGGTACGCCGCTGCAAATGGTGTTGACCATTGGGCTTGGCTGGGGTATTGGCTGGCTGCTGGGCTGGGATTGGATAAGTTCCATCTGGTTTGGCAGCCTGATCTCGCTATCGAGCACAATGGTGCTGCTTAAAACATTGATGAGCCAGGGGCGGCTTGGCACATTGTCCAGCCGGGTGATGATCGGCATGCTCATTGTTCAAGATTTAATCGTTGTGCCGCTGATGATTATTTTACCGCAGCTTAACGACCCCGAAGCCGGTTTGCCCATCCTGGGCCTGGCCGCGTTGAAGGGCATCGCCTTTTTAGCGGTGATGATCCTTCTCGGCACGCGCCTTTTGCCCCGTTTAATGGCGATTATTGCCGGTTGGAACTCGCGCGAACTGTTTCTGCTGGCGATTACGGCCATTGGGCTGGGCATTGGTTACGCCACCTATCTCATCGGCTTATCCTTTGCCTTTGGCGCGTTTGTGGCCGGTATGGTGCTTAGCGAGTCCGATCACGGCCATCAAGCCCTGAGCGACATCATCCCCCTGCGCGATATCTTCTCTCTGCTCTTTTTCGCCTCGGTCGGCATGCTGCTCGACCCGGAATTATTAATGGCTAACCTATGGACGGTGCTGCTGCTGGTTTTGCTGGTTTCGGTCGGTAAATCGCTGATTTTTGGCTCGATTAGCCGTCTGTTTGGTTATTACAACGTGGTGCCGCTGGCCGTTGGATTGGGACTGTTTCAGGTTGGCGAATTTTCGTTTGTGCTGGCCCGTGTTGGCCTGACCACCGGCTCCATCGGCGAAGAGCTATATTCGCTGGTACTCAACACTGCTATTGTAACGATGGTGCTTACGCCGTTCGTATCGGGCTTTACCGCCCCGCTGTACGCGCTGCGCAAACGCTGGTTTAAGCACGAAACGGTACAAACCATCAATATTCCCCAAACCGGCTTGCGCGATCACGTTATCATCGCCGGTGGCGGGCGCGTTGGCAAATATGTGGCCGAAGTCTTGCAGCGCTTAAACCTGGCTTATGTCGTTATCGAATTGGATTACCGGCGCGTGGAAGAAGCCAAAGCCAAAGGCAAACCGATTATTTTTGGCGATGCCTCCCAGGAGGTGGTGCTGGAAGCAGCCCAAATTGGAGAAGCCTGCCTGGTTTTAATTACCGTGCCGGCCATCACCGTCACCCAATCTATTGTTGACCAAGTGCGCCATGTTCGGCCCAATCTGCATATTGTGGCCCGCGCGGCAGGCGTCGAACAGATGCGTGCCCTACACGATCACGGCGTTTACGAGGTGGTTCAGCCCGAATTTGAAGCCAGCCTGGAAATTACGCGGCAAGCCCTGCTGCACCTCAACCTGCCGGCCACAGAAATTCGTGATTTTACCGATGCCATTCGCCACGAACTCTACGCGCCGTTATATGAGACGCATCGCGAATATCGCACGGTGGCCCAGCTTCAAAACGCCACCCAATTGCTCGATCTTACCTGGGTGTCATTGCCCAACCACAGTCCCTTAGTTGGACAAACTATTGGCGAAGCCGCCATTCGTCGCCAAACCGGCGCTTCCGTTGTCGGGGTTATGCGTGGCGAAACCATGCATCCCAACCCGCAAATCGATTACCGCTTCGCGCCTGGCGATCTTGTCGCCGTCATCGGCCAATCCAAACACCTTGAGCATTTTCGCTACTTTGCCGAGGTAGCGAACTTAAGCAGCGATGCTGTTGATGGTCGTGAGGGAGCTGTTGGATAGGTGGGCTTAGTCTTCTCAGTAGGCTAAGGCTGAGGCGAAGGCTAAGAAAAGGCAAAAACAGCTGCGAGTTTCACAAATTGACACGAAAAACAAGAAGGCTCAATATGGATGCCAAGGAGGTCATAGAAATGGAGGCCATGGTCATGCCCGAATGTCTTTATCGGGCATCCAACCGGTCTTAGGGCGCTAGATTCCCGCTAAAAACATGCGGGAATGACATCGGCAACCGTTCCTCCTCGAAACACATATAGAGCCAACAAGAAATAATTCGGTTTGTCGAGGAGCAAGGCATGCTCAGATGCCGAAGCGGGCCTCGCCAACGCCGTTCGCATCTGAGGATGCTTACTCCTCGGTTAAATTTAGAATGGCTGATTATTTGGTCGATCTTCCATCATCTCCCTTTTCCACGATTTAATGTTGTTCTGCCCCACACAGATATTCACTGATTTTTATCACACTTTTGATAGTATCTGTGAGAATTGGTGTCCATCTGTGGACCCTTTAAGGCTTTTAAAACAGTTTCTTAGCCTTAGCCTTCGCCTCAGCCTAATTATTCCCAACCCTAAACGCCTCCAACGCCGCCCAATCGATAGCCACGCCTAAACCCGGTGCGTCGGGCAGCACGATATCGCCTGCTTCATCCGGCATAATGGGCGACGGCAGAATAAAATCGCGCCGTTCGGGTGTCCAGTGGGGCGGATCGAACGGAAACTCAATGAACGGCGCTTGCGACACAGCAGCGGCAACGTGCAGATTGGCCAACAGCACCAGGCCATCGCCCCACGTATGCGGCGAGTAAATGGCCCCCGCTGCCTGCACTTCGGTGGCAAATTGCCGCGCACGCAGTACGCCCGTACTCCACACCACGTCCGGCTGGTAAACATCGAGCGAGTTGTGATGCAGATACTCGCGCAGCTCGACAAATTCGCGGTTACCCTCACCGCCGGCAATGCGTACCTTCGCTCGCTGTCGTAAATCGGCTAACCCGCGAAAGTCGTGGCGGTGCAGCGGCTCTTCCAGCCAGTACACATCTAACTCGGCCAGGGCATCGGCCATCCACAGCGCGGTCTTGAAATCCCACGGGGCGGTGGTATCCCACGGCATTTGCCAGCCCTGGTTGGCATCGACCAGGAGTTTGAGATCGCTGCCGACGGCATCGCGCACGGCTTGCACCACCGCCAGGTCAGCGCGGGGATCGGCCGCGTGAAAGCGAATTTTCATGGCCGGAAAGCCCTGGGCCTGAAGCTGCCGCGCCGATTCAGCCCGCACTTCCGGCAGTACGCGCTCGCCGGTGGAAGCATAAGGCCGCACCCGCCGGCTGCGCCCACCGAGCAGCTTCCACAGCGGCTGCCCGCTGATTTTGCCCATGAGGTCCCACAGCGCCACTTCCAGCGGCCACATACGGCCATAATGGAACTGCAAATTGTCGATAACCCGCACATGGCGCTCGATGGCAAACGGATCGTGACCGATAAAGAGATGCTCGTGCCCGGCCAGCCCCAACATGGCATCCCCGGCCCCCACCCCCTCAATATCACCGGCCCGCACCCGAACCAGTGTTGTGCCAAAGCTGGTCCTCGGCTGCGGATCCCACGACGCGTTAAACGGCGGGTCGAGCGGCATCCGATAGTGAAAGATTTCGATGGAATCGATAGACATGTTGGTCATAGTCATACCTCACAGGAGATTAGAGATTAGAGATTGGAGATTAGGAGATTTGTAAGGCCAATCTCCCCGTCTCCAGTCTCTAATCTCCTAAAGAAGCTGCGTCAAGTATACCATGTCCTGCCGGGCCACAAAAGATGAGCCGCAAAGCAATTACGGTCAACGGTTGAACCTTTATTGGATTGTAGCCGAACCTCATAGTGATCAACGCCGACTCACTAAGAGGTTCGCACTTGATCACTAAGTGATTCCTTACCTTACGCAGATGAAAATTTGACAATATCAATAGAGTGACAGGAAAGGGCCTTCAGTTCAGCGAAGGCAGCCTTAAGGGCTTGCAAGTACAACTTCGATTTCAAGGCAAAATGATTGGAGTGATGAGTGAGTTTGAGCCGCTCAAGTTTGATAAAAGCAATCATAGCGGCAAAGATGTGGTTAGATTGGGAACGAATGGTTTTGGTCGGTGATTTTTCCAAAGCAGCATTTTGTTTGAGCGATTTATGAAAGGTCTCAACGTTCCATCGTGTTTGATAGATAGCTGTGACCTGGAACCAGGTCAGAGACGTGTCGCTGGAAATCAAATATAATGTGCCGGTGGAACCATCTTTGTTTATAAAGACTTGTTTGGCCAACAGCAGTGGGAAATCTACCCCTTTGAGATAGACCAAACGGCATTGACCGGCATTTAAGTCGACT
>JAGRBY010000400.1 GCA_020433835.1 Anaerolineae bacterium
CCCGAACCAACACCACCTACGCCGCCGGAGCCAAAACCAAAACCTGCTCCCCAGCCATCGCCTCAACCGTCTCGTCCGGCAGTAGATCCTTGCGCCCCCATCACAAACGAAAGCTACGGCACGCTGCCGATTGTCGGTTCGCCCACGGATCGACCGGCGCATATGCACGGCGATATTAATTTAGCCCTACGGGGTTTTTCGAAAACCGATTCGACGCTGGGGTTAATTGACATGGGTGGGCCAACAGACAGCCGTGCTCCGCAGTTGGCTCGGTTGTTTGCCGACAATCGTACCGGTGTTTTTACCACGGTTTATCGGGTTAATCATTGGGATTGGGGCAGCAATTCACGCGGAGGGCCTATCGAAGATTTCAAGGTAACGTTGGCCGGTTTAAAAGTTGAGGCGGGCGAACCGGTTCATATTCCGGGGGCCGGGTATGATATTGGGCAGGGGTATCAGGTATTGGTTTTGTACGCCAGTAAAGAACGGATTACGCTCAAGTACACCGGCGAGGATACTGTGGCTACCGGCTATGCCATTCACGTAGAAGGCATCTGTGCCGAGCCAAGTTTGCTTAGCTTATATGAACGGATGAATCGCGAGGGACGGCGTCACCTCCCGGCTTTGCGAGCTGGACAGGCGTTTGGTCGGGCTATTGGCAATGAAATCAAAGTGGCCATTCGCGACACCGGGCGCTTTATGGACCCCCGCGTACGTAAAGATTGGTGGACGGGTCGGTAAAATCGGGGCTGCCGTTACGATCAAAAATTTGGAGCATCAAAGCTTGCTTTGATCTTACTGTAAGCATAGACAAAGCAAGCTTTGTCGCTCCGAGTGGGCTTATTAAGCTGTTAGTGATTCGCCGCGTCGGATGGCAATTAACTTTTTGGCGGTTTCGACAGCTACGGCCGCATCGCGACAGTAGGCATCGGCCTCGATAGCTTCGGCAAAGGCTTCGTTGAGCGGAGCACCCCCAACCAATACAATTACGTCTTTGCGCATGCCTTCTTCTTTCAGGCGATCGATAACGACTTTCATATACGGCATGGTCGTTGTCAACAAGGCCGACATGCCCAAAAGTTCGGGCTGATGCTCTTTGATGGCGTTGATATAGGCATCGGCATCGTTATTGATACCCAGGTTGATCACCTCAAAGCCGGCCCCTTCCATCATCATCGCCACCAGGTTTTTGCCGATATCGTGAATATCGCCTTTAACCGTGCCGATGACCATCTTACCGATAACCGGCGCGCCGGTTTCGGCCAGCAGCGGCCGCAAAATAGCCATTCCGGCCTTCATTGCGTTGGCGGCCATCAAAACTTCGGGCACAAACAAGATACCGTCTCGAAAGTCAACCCCAACTATCTCCATCCCGGCCACCAAACCATCGGTCAGCACGTTGTAAGGAGTAATGCCCCGGCCTAGAGCCTCTTCAACCTCTTCGACAACTTCCTCTTGGTAGCCGTCGTAAAGATCGTCCCACATCTGCTCATATAGTTCTTCTAATGACAATTCGCTTAAAACAAGTTCATCCGACATAGCTTCTTCTCCGTACACAGTTTTTCAATAGTGACGAGCCTCCGTTGCCCCATAAGACCAATACCATCTTCTATTGTAATATTGTATGATTATAAAATAAATTTTTATAAAGAATTTGCAACAATTGACGCAATTTTTGGATAAAATGACGATGACGGTTGGGTTATCTTTATCAATTTAACCAACTACGGTTTTACTACCGTTTATGCCTCTATATTCATAAGCTGCCGCGACTCATCAGCGGCTTGATCTTCAGGATTGGGGGCCAGGTAGCGCTCCCAAAAATCGCGAGCAATCGTAACCGGATCGCAGATGACGCCTTGCTGTGAAAAATAGTCGCACACACGGGTAACATCTCGCTCTAAAATAAAGCGGGCATCAGGGTTAGTACGGCTGTTAACCACCTGCGGAAAATCGATAATGGTGATTTTTCCGTCCCAGTACAAAATATTGTAAGCTGATAGGTCGCCATGGATCAGCTGATGTTTAAGCATCAACTCGATATTGCGTAATACTTCTCGAAATAGAACTTCGGCCTGTTTTGCGTCCAGGCTTGTTTCGTTGAGTGCGGGGGCCGCGGTGTTTGCGTCGCCGATAAAATCCATGAGAATGGCGTTTTCGCTGGCGGCTAAGGGCTGTGGTACGGCTCCACCGGCATCAAATAAAATTTGCAGCGTGGTATATTCATACATCAACCACGAGATATGCTCAACCTCGGCTCCAAATTCCGTTTTCTTGCCCACCGCCCGCATTATACGATGATCGTTGGTTTTTATGGTGCGACCTTCGCCGGTCAGCATCGGTCTGCCGTCGCGATATTGTTTGTCGTTGCGCAAGTTGCGGAAGCGGCGGGGTCGATACACTTTAGCCGCCAGTAAGGGCCGATCCGTGCCGCGATGGGCCCGGCAGCGATAGACGCTGGCTTCTTTGCCGCCTTTAATATTGCTCAAAACATCGGTGATAAACTCTTCGTCATAAAAAGGACGGATCGAGTCGAGCAGCCAGCCGGCTTCGTACCGGGCCGGTTGGTAGGTGGGTGAAAAGTCGCCTTCGGCTGTGGTTGTATCGGCAATTTCAGAAAGTATCTGGTTTTTTGTACGTTTCGGTTTATACTTAACATTAGCCTTGCGTTTACGACGGGCTTGGCGGTTGTTTACAAGCGGGTCGAACTGTTCGGCATATTGTTCATACTTGTCGAAATCGTCTTCTGCGTAGTAATTTTTTTTAGACAATGGTTTGCCCCTTCTCCAATATGCCGCTATCGGCGATGACCTATGGCAAATGCGGTGATACAGATGAACTTAACAAACGCTGAGGGTTTCATTACTATGGAAAAAAGTGAAGAAATCAAAATGACCATCGGTTGAGAAAAAGCCGTGGCCATGGGGGAACTAATCAACTTATAATGATATACTGCTGCTTCTGGAATAACCCCGCTGCTATCCAACATATTTGGGTAAAGTCTTAAAGTGGGCTACAAAACACCAGGCTGGTTTTCAGAAAAGTTATCGACGTATCGAAGAGGAGACTACTGTAAACACTTCATTTTGACCCTGTGTATCTTGTGTCTCTCTTTGATTATGGGTACCATGAGTAACAGCTAGTCTAACATAGTTTGAATAGCGGGTCAAGTGTACAAGACTAACATATAAAGTATTGGCGTACCCATAGGAGGCTAATTCGTGAACCCCGATCACTTTTACCAGCACATTACCAAACTGGCAACCTTATCCCCCTACGATCGTTATGCTCGCCTGGGCAAATTTCACACCGATCTTGTTATACAATACTTAGACGTGATCCGTTCTGTAAATAAGATTGACGTTCAACAATTGGGAGCAAACAACCAATCCATCTGTCAAACCATAGCTGAAATTGCCGAATGGGAGCGATTCACCATTTTTGCGGCCGGCGAACTGATCAGTGGTGTGCCATGGCCGCAAATGATGAATCTCTCCGGCTATATTGATGGGGATACGCAATCCCGTACCTTTGCTGACAAAGATGATTTTCGCGCTTATGTGCGCGAGAAGTTTACCGGCTGCCCATGGGCTGAAATTCGTGATTTGGCGCTGCATACGGCAACTGCGATCCATACCCTTTTTACCCACCCGACCTTGCTCTCACCTGACACACTAGAAAAGACAAAAAAACAAGCGTGGCCCTTACCCAATGGGTTAAAGATATCGCTTCCGGTTGGCTGGTATTTATGGATGACAGCCGTCGAGCGCGAGGCCCTAGCTTATGCCACGGAACTACATCGGCTTAAGTAAATATTGATTATTTCTCTACCTTTGCACTTTAAAGAATTATAGCCAGAAACCGAGTTTTTAGCGTTAAAAAGAGCGCTTTTGGCCGCAAAAGGTTATCAATGCATTATCAAAACCCTGGTTTCTAAAAAGTGCAAACATAGTAATTATTTGTAGATTGTGTTAAATTATGTTTAATATCGATTTGCCAACGCTGTATATTTTAGGCAGCGCCGTGGCCGGCATTGCCACCATCTTCATTTTAGTGTACATGATCCGCAAAGACTGGCCTCGATCAAAATTTGTCGATATTGTAGTTTGGGCTGTGGCCTGGGCCATCGGGGGAGCGATTGTCGGAATGGCCGATAATGATATTCGGCAATCGACAGCCATTTTCATGGGTGCGCTGTGGGGTGCGCTTATCGCTATCGTCCAAACTTCCGGCTGGACTTTGCGAAAAAAGTAAGGAATGACGTAAATACTCAGGTGACTGGCACTTTTGCTCAAATAGGGAATATTGAGTGGTATCTAACGCTACAATTACTGCGATTAAGTGCCAGTCACTTATCTGCTGAGTAAATACGGGATGACGGGATAGTTGGCCCCCATGGTTTAAGAATGACCACCAAACCATCTATCCAACAAGCCAACAAACAATTTTTGAGAGAAAGGGGAATATCATGACAACGGCGTGTGATCGTTCATCAAAATGTTTAAATTTCTGGCTAAGAGATCGCCCGGTATGCAACCAGTGTGGGGTACTCATTACGATGAACCATTTCCACAATATTTCATATCATTATCGTATTTGCCACACCTGTTTCGAACAAAATTTAGCCGCTATTGTGGCCGGCACCTATCAACCACCCCATATTATTGAGGATGAAATTCGCGCTTGTCTCAATTATGGCGCTTGTTTCGAGCACGAACCCTATGGCATGTTTAAACCCAAAATTTGCGATGTGTGCCAGGCCCTTTACCCGCCTGAACATTACCACGATATCTCGAGAAATATTCGCATTTGTTTACAATGCTATCAGGCCCGACAAAATGGTGTTACGGCTTTTGTGCCGGATAACCTGGCCGGTTAGAGGACGATATGAGCAAATATTTGTGGCTTATTCGCCATGGGGAGTCAGAAGGCAATCTTGGCGGACGGATTCAAGGCTGGCAAGATTTTCCACTAACTAATCGAGGTCGTCGGCAGGCAGCCCGGCTGGCAGAGCGACTGGCTGAGGAGGCGGCTATTGAGTCGATTATCACCAGTCCGCTGGCTCGCGCCGCAACAACTGCCGAAATTATTGGCGCGGTGTTGGGCTTACCTATCCATTACGATGACCGCCTTAAAGAGTATAACTTTGGGCCAATTGAGGGACTAACCCGCGAAGAAATTCGAGAGCAGTATCCGTTGGTGTGGGCCGCCTGGCAGTTGAATGAATTTTGGAACCCCTTGCCCGGTGAAGAAGGTGAAGTGATGTTTGAAAGTAGAATTCAGGCGGCAATGGATGACATTATTGCCAACTTAACTGAAGAAAGCGCTGTGGCAGTGGTAATGCACGGAGGGGCAATGAATACCTGCCTTCGGTCGATGCTCGGAATAAAAGAACGGGGCTGGCGTATGTTTGCCTTTGATAATGCTTCGGTCAATCTTATTCAGCTTCAGGCCAAAGTTTTACCCGAGGCTGAGAGTGATGAAGAGTCGGAACAATTTAAGATGCTCGGTTTTATCGATCGCGACACGATTGAGTATAATTATCGCATTATTTTGCTCAATGACGTTTCGCATCTGAACGATTTAATGGGCAGCCGGCCCGCCTGGTTTGGCGGTACACGGTCGCCCGGCAAATAAATGACTGGTGAGAGGAGAAGAAGCTCAATTGATTAAATTCACTTCATTTCTAGCTCCTAATGCAGACCCTGTTTGTAAAGCTATTATTGATTATGTAGCTCAACAGCTCGATATTCAAACCCAATTTATCGATAATATTGCCTATTCCGAACGTTGGCAGCAGTTCGATGAGGGAAAAATCGAAGCGGCCTGGATCTGTGGTCTACCGTATGTGCAACGCGTTGATGAGCAGAAGGTCAAACTCGATCTTTTGGCTGCACCGGTAATGCAAAAACCGCGCTATAAGAATCAGCCTATTTATTATTCTGACATTGTTGTTCATCGAAAAAGCGCCTTTTATACCTTTGACGATCTAAAAGGCGCATCGTGGGCTTATAACGAACCGGGGTCACAATCGGGGTATAATATTGTTCGGCATCATTTGGCTCAATTGGGGCATACAAACGGCTATTTTGGGCAGGTAGTTCAGTCGGGGGGGCATCAAGCCTCGCTCAAAATGGTGCTTGATCAAGAGATTGATGCTTCGGCAATTGACAGCACCGTGTTGGAAACGGAGCTTATTCTGCATCCGGAAATCAGTAAAAACCTACGCATCATAGTGCGGTTAGGGCCAAGTCCTATTCCACCGTGGGTTATTAACAAAGCTGTTACGAGTGAATTACGGGAAGCTATCCAAGAGGTTATGCTGAACATGCATATGCATCCTATTGGACAGGCCATATTAGCCAGCGGGCAGATTAAACGGCTGGCCAGCGTTTATGATGGGGATTATAATGTAACGCGAAAAATGGCAAAGATAGCTGAGACTGTCACTTTATAACTTAGTAGAGCACAAAAAAAAGAAGCTGGGAGCGCTCCCAGCTTCTTTTTTTATAGAGAAAAGGTGAACTAAGCCGTTACCGCAGCGTGTTCTTCAAACTGCGCTTCTTCGGTTGAGCCGGTAAGAGCAGTTGTTGACGACTCGCCGCCGGTAATAGCGTTTTTAACCATATCAAAGTAGCCGGTGCCTACTTCGCGCTGATGTTTTACTGCACTATAGCCCATGG
>JAGRBY010000401.1 GCA_020433835.1 Anaerolineae bacterium
CCATGCAATTTGATGTACCGCAGCCTGAGCAAACGATTACCGTTATTGGTGGGGGACGCCGTTTTGTGGCGTATATAATCGACTCTATTCTTTTAGCTATTTTTTCGTGTGTGATTGGTTTTCCCGTAGGCGTTGTTGTCGGGTTAGCCATGCAAGGTGGCGAGGTCGACAGTGCTCCTGTGGAGCAGCTTCTTTATAACTGTCTAAACCTGATTATTTCAGCCACTTATTTTGCCGGTTTTTGGACGGCCACCGGCCAAACGCCCGGCAAAATGGCGACGGGCATTAAGGTTATCAAAACCGACGGCAGCCCTGTTCCCTTTGGATCCGCTCTGGTGCGATGGCTGGGCTACCTGCTGGGGGCGATTCCGCTGGGTTTAGGTTTTCTATGGATCGCGTTTGATAGTAAACGCCAAGGCTGGCATGACAAAATGGCCGGCACGTATGTGGTATCAAAAGATATCGCTATTCCAGTCGGGCAGCCGCTGTCGGTTGCGCCTGCCGATAGTGGTGGCGGGGCGGTGGCGGCGGTTTTCTTTACCATTGTAGTGCTGGGGATGGTTATCATCGTGACCCTTGCTATGCTATTGCTGCTGGGCCCGGTGGTGGGCAATGTGTTTTCTAATATTGTTGAGAATTTGGGTACGCCTACACCGTAGTTGCCGAATTAACCGTTCAGAGGTCAGCCGTCAGCTTTATGATGAAGGATAACTTCAGATCATTACGATCGCTCCTGTAAGCAAAAATTGTAGGGGACAAATTGATGTTGCACCCATAAAACAACAGCGGATTGTAGAAATAAACGGATAAGAGGAGCAAAAATCCGCTCCTTTCGTCAATTCGTTGTTGTCTATACATCTATTTCACATTGAGGAGAGCTGTGAAACAAAATCAAATTATCATCATTGTTGGGGCCATTTTGCTGGTATTTATTTGCATGGCCGTTGGTGCGGTAGGTTTGTATCTTTTTTGGCTTCAACGTGAAGCCCCGGCTTCGGCTGAAGCGGATGCGCTAATTTTGCCGACGGACTTACCCACCGATCTGCCACCGGATGAAGATGTTGTTGAACCGGCCGCTACATTTCCGCCGCCCACGCAGCCGGCGGAAGTCCCGGTCGAGTCTCAACACAAGGAGGTTCCCCTAAATGTAATTACCTGGAAGGGCGAAGATCAACCCATCGCTTATGGCGATACGGCTCAAGGTACCATCGCCCAAATTGGAGACCGGCATACCTACGTTTTTGAGGGACAAGAGGGTACACGCATAACGGCTTCTCTTGAAGGAAAAGATTTCAATATCTATTTAATGCGGCCTGATGAAAAAGTTTGGGACTGTCGTTCATCCAGCAGCAGTTGCTCAATTGATAATGTTAAGCTGCCGGAAACGGGGCAGTACAAGCTCATTGTTGATGCGTATCAGGATAACCTTGGTGATTACACCGTAACGCTATTTAACATGGGGGATTTTACCCAGCCTATCGGTTATGAACAGCCGATCGGGGGAGCTTTAGCGCTTATCGGTGAGCAGCGCCACTATACTTTTGATGGGCAGGAGGGGGAGCGGGTAACGGCCTCACTGGCAGGAGCAGGCTTCGGGCTGCAATTGATGCGGCCTGACGAAAAATTTTGGGATTGTCTGTCATCGAGCAGCAGTTGCTCAATTGATAATGTTAAGCTGCCGGAAACAGGGCAGTATACCCTTATTGTTGATGCGTATAAAGACACACTTGGCGATTACACCGTGATGCTATTTGATATGGGAAATTTTACGCAACCTATTGACTACGGACAGTCAACAGAAGGAACTTTATCCCTTGTCGGTGAGCAGCGTCACTATACTTTTGAAGCACAAGCGGGTGAGCATGTAACCGCTTCTCTTGAAGGAGAGGGATTGAGGCTCTATTTAATGCGACCTGATGAAAAATTTTGGGATTGCCATACATCTAGTGGCAAATGTTTAATCGATAATGTTGAGCTACCGGAAACGGGCCAGTATACCCTTATTGTTGACGGCAATGATGAGAATCCTGGGGGGTACACCGTCGCTCTTGTTAAAAACAGCGGCTAAAATCGCTTTCAATAGAAAGTTGATCATCGAGATCGAGGCTGGTAATCCATCCAGGCCGTTGAACCAAATTTAAATTGCCCATAAATGTATTTTAGTAGCATTTATTGCTTACCATAAGTTTATTGCAACTGTAGTGCTGAAAGGAGAGGGCTTTTATAATGAGCAAAAATCAAAAAATATGGCTTTTGATAGGTGGATTGCTTGTTATTTGTGTTTGTGTACTCATAGGTGGATCTGTAACCTTTTTTATGCTCCAAGGTCAAACGAAAAATACTATCCAACAAGTAACTAATGTTAATCCATTAGGAGATACGACTGCCCAAGATTGTACGTTGCGTCTGACACCTGCCAGAAGTAATCAAATTGGTGCAGTTTGGAGTTCTACTAAGAAACCCGTTCAAAATGGTTTTGAGACAGTTTTTGAATTTCAATTGACTGAACTTGGCGGTGCTGTCAACAGGACTGATGAAACTACCGGTGGGGATGGGTTCACTTTTATAATCCAGAATGATACGCTGTCTTTTTTAGGTGAAAATGGTGCTGGCCTTGGATATCCACCTGTTGCAAATAGTCTTGCTATTGAATTTGATACCTGGCTTAACGATGGTATAGCTTTGGGGCCTAATCTTAAAGACCCTAATGGTAATCACATTAGTATACATACACGGGGATTAGAACCCAATGATGGACATGAAGATAGTTCTATTGGCGCTACGATTGACCTTCCGGATATATCTGATGGCGAAATTCATACTGTGAAAATTGTCTATATACCCGGCACGATAGAGATTTTTATGGATAATCTGGCGACCCCTGTCTTGACGGTTCCAGTGGACTTAGCCACCAATCTCAACTTGGATAATGGTCAAGCGTGGGTTGGTTTTACTGCCTCGACAGGAGCGGCCTGGGAGAATCACGATATTTTAAATTGGACTTTTAATGGAGCAAAGGTCGGGAATGATTGTCTATAACCTTGTGAAAGGTCTTGTCCACCATCTATACGGCGAGTTGAGCTTTGCTGGTTAGTATTATGGAGAGGACAAAGCGTGGCCCAGCAAATCAACATGCGAATTACTATGTAGTGTTTAGCTTCTTTTGACATTTCGGGATGCCATGTCATTTCGAAGCCGAAGGCGAGAAATCCCCTCGATATTTGATAATAAATGGGTGTTGGTGGGGATTTCTCGCTCACGCTTGCGTTCGCTCGAAATGACATCCGTGTGTCTCAACTGCGTAAGTCATATTTAGATCAGAGAGTAGATGCGAATAACTATGTATAAAATAATCAAACCTGTAAAACGGGGACTTATCCTATTTATGCTGATAATAGGAGCCGGTATCGGCATGACAACTTGGTCAGCCGTAGAAGCCGCACCCTTGCCACAGAGCGACGCGCCTTCAGCCCCAGAGGTTTTTGAAGGTGTTGAATTTCCCCACGGCGAAATCTCCTTTGCTGACAGAGTTGTCCGTTACAAATCCGGTGCGCAGGTAGAATCGCCATTTGATGATCCGGCTAACGCGCTTGGCCCGCCCGATTATGACTCCCGGGCCGACACCGGCTCTGTGGCGCTTGGTAATAGTGAGGCTACCTGTGAAAGTGAACTCGTCATGGAATTTGTCGATAATCTGCTGGTAGATATTCCTGACGAAGATCTATGGATATTTGAGATTGGCCCTTCCGTAGAAGCCACGGAGGTCTATATTAGCTCCGACGGCGAGGATTGGATTGCTTTGGGCCGGGTAGAAGGTTCAAAAAGGGGGATAGACATTTCCGGTGCCGCTACGCCTAATCAGCAGTTCAAATTTGTTAAATTGTGTGATTATCCTGATGGAAACACCTCCCGTGCTCCTTACGGCGGACCAGACATAGACGCAGTAGGCGCTATCGGCACGATCCCTGTTGAAACCGTAACGCCACCTGCACACACATCGACACAAATTGCAGGTATTTCTATGGTATGGTGGGTATTTGTTGTTTCTTGGGTGTCGTTGTGTTGGGGATTGGGGTAGTTATATTTGTTGTGTTACAACGCCGAACGTAGGTGTTTGAAGATATTTTAAGTATATCACTGTGAGGAAAAGGATTGAGAAATGCGTTACCCAAAGCTGCCACACCGAATGATTCAAGTGATGTTGGGCATATTATTTTTGGCTAACTGTAGCTCACCTGTTACGAGGCCTGTTGCCACTCATATTACGGTCACGTCACCCCCTACATCGATTCCTTTGGCCTCTACAACCTATGAGGACAGTAACAACCATGCTGTGAAACCAACGAATACTATTTCACTCTCAGAAATCACGAATATCACAGATATACCTGGGGTAAGTAAATTTGTTTGGTCACCGGATGGAACACAATTGGCGGGGGCAGAGAAAGGTGTTGTATATGTATGGCAGTTTACCTTCACCCCTGATAGAAGCCAATCTAAATTTCAAGATGTATATCAATTTATAGCTTCGACAGAGCGACGTATTGAAGGCTTAACTTGGTCTCCAGATAGCTCAATGCTCCTTGGCGGTAACAATGATGGGATGTGGCTATGGAATACTAAAACGGGCGAAGAGATTCAAAAATTTGAATATGAATATGGACCAATAAGTTTAAGTTGGTCATCCGATGGGACAATGATAGCTGGTGGTAGCGCTGATGGCAAAGTGCAGTTGTGGGATGCAAGGAACTGGGAACAGCCCATCGTAATCGCAGAAACTTCAGATAGAGTAAGGGAAGTAGCTTTATCGCCAGACGGCACAAAACTGGCTTTCACAGAAGGAGATGTTATACGGTTATGGGATATTATCGATAACCAAGAATTGAGTGTACTGGAAGGCCATAGAGAACTTGTCGGGCATGTTTCTTGGTCGCCTGACAGCACACAGTTAGCGACGACAAGCGATGATCAAACTATAAGGATTTGGGATTCATTGAGTGGAACGGAGCTTTATAGGTTACCCCATGATTCTCCAGCGTTTAGTATTGCTTGGTCCCCTAAAGATAACTTTTTAGCATCGGGAAGCAGAATGGGTACTTTGTATATTTGGGATACCACAAATGGGGAGATGCTTGTTTCAATAGAGGGGCATACAGATTCAGTCACAGATATAGCTTGGTTTCCGGATGGGACAATGGTCGTATCTGCCAGCTTATTTGAGGGCACTTTGCGAACTTGGATAATTAAATAGCTAAAACAACGGGCAAAAAGCCCACGGTTATGCTTTACGTGCGTAATCTTGTACCTTAACAATTTCATAGTAATAGGAGAAACAATGAACACCCACTTATTTACCCTTATTTCAAAACTATTTTTTACAATGCTGCTGCTCACTGGCCTGAGTTTGTTCAGCCTCAGCGGAGCCGGAGCGCAAACTTTAGAGCCGAACGAAACCCAAGTGTACGAAAACGAGGCAGTGACGATCGCATTAAATCTCGAAGATGTGGAAAACTTTAGACAACTGGGCGCGGCTAGCCTTACCATTAACGCGCCGGTTAATTTTGATCTCACTATCGCCCCCGGTGATCTGTTTGATCCGCTGCAACAGGGTACGATAGGCGGCTACATTTTTCAAGTACGGCCTAATACTCCTGCGCTGGGGGCTTATACGGTGAGCATCGCTTTAGTGGGGGATCCGCTGCCGCAACTCAATCAAGATGGTACCTCTCTGGTAACTTTAACCTTAACCGCACCAGCCACAACCGACCGCCTTAAGGCTAATGTATCGATTGCCGCTCTTCGCTTGTTTGACCGTAACGGGAAGCCTTTATTTAACCAAACTGAGTCTATAGCTGCTTCTCTAACGGTAAAACCGATCAACGGCGTAACGGTGCTCGGTCAGGTTACGCACCAGCAGGGAGTTGGTAATTTTGTGCCATCAAATGGGGCGGGTATCCAGCTATACGTTATCTCGCCCGAACCCCCTCCGGTTTTGGGCGTAGCAACGCAAGCCAATCGCAATGGTGACTTCAAACTCAATGGTGGGGTAGGGGCAGTTCGACTGTATGCTCCCCCTCTAAGCGGACAACGGCCAACTCCCGATGGCTATCTGCCGGCAGCAGCTAACCTCAATTTGGCCGGTGGAGCGCCAACGTCCCTTAACAAGGTAGAGCGCTTGGCCGGCGATGTGGTTACTGCCGGAGAAACCAACTCCTGCCCGGCCATAAACATCGCCGACATCGTCGCCCTGGCTCAGCGCGTGGGCGGCCCCCCGGCCTCCGGCGGCAACATTTTTGATCTCAACCGTGATGGTGCCATCGACGCCGCCGATCTGGTTCTGGCGGCGATCAATTTCAACAGCGTGGGCTATATCGACTGGCAGAGTGGTATGCCTAATGATTCGTTTTGTACCGCAAGCAAATGAAGTTTAGGTTTGGCCTGTCGATGAAACCATCTACGGCTGAATAGTTACTAGGGAATGAGCATTAATTAACTTACCCAATTCTGTCGGGTAAATGGTAAATGGTAATTGGTAACTGGTAATTAGAGACTGGAGATTGAATAACCAATTACCAGTACCTATTTACCAATTACCTAACTTACCTTACGCAGAGACAGATTTGACAAGAGACAAAAATCAGGAATAGGATGTTGTACAAAACGAAGCAGGAA
>JAGRBY010000402.1 GCA_020433835.1 Anaerolineae bacterium
GTATGCGGCCCGAGCGCATTGTTGTCGGAGAATGTCGGGGCGGCGAAACCCTGGATATGCTCCAGGCCATGAACACCGGTCACGACGGCAGTATGACCACTGTCCACTCCAATGACCCGCGTTCCTGCTTTGACCGCCTCGAGTCATTGGTTTTAATGGCTGGAGTAGATTTTCCAATCCATGTCGTGCGCAAGCAAATTGCTTCATCCGTAGACCTTATCGTACAAGCCTCCCGCTTGCGAGACGGCTCGCGTAAAATTACGCACATCACTGAAATTCAAGGTGTTGAAGGCGAAAACGCCATTCTACAAAATATATTTACCTTTAACGACAAAGGGGACGATGCCAACGGTAAAGTTGTTGGCCAGCACGAAGCCGGGGGGATTCGCCCTCGATGCGAACCGCGGTTGAAACAAAACGGTTTTTCGTTTCCCGCAACGATGTTTCTAAAAAACGATTCGTTATAATAACGTTTATCCAGCACTACCCAATCGACCCATTCGATCCACATCCTCAGGCATTTATTGAGAATTTACAACTTAACAGTATTACTATGTTTGCACTTTTTTAGAAACCAGGGTTTTGACATCTCATTGATAACCTTTTGCGACAAAAACACGCTTTTTAACGCTAAAAACCCTGGTTTCTAGCCATAATTCTTTAAAGTGCAACAGCAGTGCGTATGATGCAACGCTGCAATCATCAACTAATAGAGAGTACGGGTAATTTGGTAATTGCGATTCACCCAGCTACCCGCAATAATTCATCTTAAAATAAGATAAGTGCAACTATGTCTATCGACACACCACGTGTGAGTTCGCGTTTAGATTTATTGTATCTGGTAACCCGTGAATTTAATGCGGATCTGGATATCAATCAGGTTTTGCGCAATGTCCTATCGGCGACCGCCGCCGCCGTGGGAGCATCGGATGCTAGCCTGATTCTGTTCAACGCTGAAGGTAAGTTGGAAACCAATCTGGCCTTTAGCGACTTCACTATGCAAAAACGAAGCACGGCGGTTATCGAGACGATTACCCAAAAAGGAATAGCCGGCTGGGTTCGCGAAAATCGAACAGGCACCATTATCAAAGATACCACCACCGATGAGCGTTGGTATACCGACCCCTCAAACGCTGAACTAATCGAAGCACAGAGCGCCATATGTGTCCCCATCCAATTCCCCGATCAGTTAATTGGCATTTTGACTATTACCAGCCGCCAACCGGAAAAGTTCGATGAAAGCGACTTGGCGATGCTGAGCATCATCGCCGACCAGGCCGCGTTTGCGTTAGCCAATGCCCGCCTGTTTGAGGCTGAACAGGAACGCCGCCGCCTGGCCGACACCCTAACCTCGATCACCCAAACCATCAACTCCACGCTCAATATCGAGGAAGTGCTCGACCTTATTTTGGAACAGCTTCGGCTGGTGGTTGAATACGACAGCAGCTCAATCTTGCTTTTTGAAGATGATAAATCAACCTTGGTCGTACGCGCGGCCAAAGGCTTTGAGAAGGTACAAGAAGCCTTGCAAGTGCGCCTGGAATATAATGAATACAGCCCCAACTATCAAGCTATTTATATGAAAATCCCCATCGTCATTGACGATGTTGATCAAGAGCCACGCTGGATCAAAAGTGCGTCTTCAAAAAACGTTCGCAGTTGGATTGGTGCGCCACTCATTGCCCGGGGTGAGGCGGTTGGCATCCTTACGGTTGACAGCCACAAGGCAAACAAATATCAGGAAGACAATGTTAAGATCGTCGCCACCTTCGCCGACCACGCCGCTACGGCCGTGGCCAACGCTCAAACCGTTACGCAGTTGCAAAAAGCCGAGGTTACGTACGCCTCCCTCTTTGAAGATAGCACCGACATCATCTTTATCACCGACTATGACGGCACAATTTTAGATATTAACCGCAAAGCCTGCCAGGTTTTAAGACGGCCCAAAGATTTCTTCATTACCAGCGACATCGTGTTTGTCGCCCCTCAACTTAAAGAGTATCTTACCCTGCAAACCAAAAGGCTTAAAGTTTGGCGAGAACCTTCCATCGAACTCACCGTCAAAGACGCCTATCAAAAGACAGTTCCGCTCGAAATCAAAGTGCGCCAGATTCAATATAAAGGAAGAGAAGTTGTCGAATGGGTAGGCCGCGACATCTCAGCTCGCAAAGAAATCGAGCAGTTGCGCCAAGATATGGTGCATATGCTGGTTCACGACCTGCGCGGTCCGCTGGGCAATATCATCAACATTATCGATCTTATCAAAATGATGTTGGAAACCCAGCCCAATCACCCCAAACTACCCAATTTCTTAGACATGGCCAAACGCAGCGGGCAGACCATTAAAGATTTGGTCGATTCAATGCTAGACGTCAGTCGCCTGGAGGAAGGCGAAGTTCCGCTGCAGCGCAGCATGACCAACATTAACGAACTTCTATGTGCTGTTCAAGAGCAGGTTGGGCCTCAAGCTCAGGCCAAAGAGATGGAGTTAGTCTTCGAGCCTGTTCCCGAAGATTTGGAGATTTGGCTTGATACCAGCTTAATCCGGCGGGTGTTAATCAATGTGGTGGGCAACGCCGTCAAATACACGCCGTCAGAAGGCCATATCTCCGTTGCTACCCGCACCACCGATCAACACATCTATTTTGATGTCTCTGACGACGGACCCGGCATCAGTGCCGAAGATCAAACCCACGTTTTCGATAAATTTTCGCGGGCCGACTACTCTACCTCTATCTCCGGCGTTGGATTAGGACTAGCCTTTTGTAAATTAGCCGTTGAAGCCCACGACGGGAAGATTTCCGTCGAAAGTGAAGGCCTTCCCGGCAAAGGCAGCATTTTTCACGTTACTCTGCCCATTATCGAACCCACTGAATAGAAATTTTCCCGCCCCGGTTTCACATCATGTGGCCACGCCCTAGACTTAAGGTGACAGTCACTTTTTAAGTGACTGTCACCTGGTTTATCACTATTTCCAATAATGTCTTCCATAAAAAGTTTACGCTGCCCATAAAACGTTAACACTTTTGAGCAACTTGTGGTAAGATAGAAACATTCTCAGCCGACCGCACCATTATCAGCCGGCCTAAGCACAAAACTGTACCCAATAGTGTGATTGCGTTTTACCTGTACCCGACCCGCTTACGACCAAAGACGTGCTTGTCATTTTACTAACCATTCTTGCCACAATAATAACGAAAGCAACAAAGAAAGATAAACCATGGCCCAAGAAAAAAAACACCTTGAGTCACCCGCTCTAAAATCCGCCTGGGAACGGTACGCCGAGTTTGATTACAATGCCAAACTTGGCTTACGGCAGCGCACTTACCTGAAACAGGCCGCCATCGCAATTTCTATGTTTGCGGTGTTGCTGGCCGTGTTCACCAACACCTTTAGCGTAAATCTGCCGAATTTTACCGGCTGGGGCATCTTCAATACCATCGGTGAAGCCCTCAGAATCCTTCTCGTCGTGGCTCTCATCATCAACTTTATCATCTTCGCTCTGCTTGTCCGCTCACAGCAGCAGGATAGTTCCCAAGAACTGCGCACCGCCGCCGAAGAGATCAAAAAAGAGATCTACCTTTACCGCACGGTGCTCCAATGGCACGAAGAATGCGAACGCTGGCTCAGCGATAGAATCACCAAAATTCAGCGCCATGTCGCCGAAGGCTTCGGCACGGAATTAATTCTAAAGCCCTACCACGGTGATACCCCTCCCTACTATGACCCGTCCGACCCCAAAAGCGACTCCGGCTTCACCCGCATGCTGCCGACCGATTATTTACGCTATCGCCTGGAAAAACAGCTCGAAACCTATAGCCGCGAGCTAACCGAACCGCAAAGACAGCGCTATTATCTGCAATTGGGGCTATTTGCTACCGCCGGTGTCAGCGTGCTGCTGGCCGCCATTCCCGGCGGCGACCTAAGTGCCTGGGTGGCCGTTGCTGTCTTTGCCGTAGCCGCCCTCATGAACTGGCTCGAACCCCGCGAGATAGACAACAAAATCAACACCTACAACCAACTCATTGCCGGTCTTAATATTATCCGGGATTGGTGGTTTAGCCTCAACAAACAAGAGCAAACCGGCGTTGAGTTCTTTAAGCTGGTCGTTGCCACCGAAAAAGTTATCTGGAGCCAGTACAACAAACACGCCAGCGAAATGTGGCAAGCCATCGAAGAACTTAAAGGCAAAACGGACGATGCCCTTGATGAGGTTCTGCTGCTCTCCGGCACGGCGGCGCTTCAAGAGTTTGAGGCCGAATACGAGACCGCGCACCGCACCGCGAGCGCAACCGTGGTTGTGGCCGAAAGCGTAACCACCATCGAGCCGACCCCGGCTGATGATGACAAGCCCGATATCATCGAAGGCGTAGTTGAAGCGGTCAACGGCAGTAAAAAGAGTGAGGAAAAAGCTTTAGTCAAGAAAGAAACGGCCCTGGCTGTTATCGACAGCAGCGATGCCGCTGAACCGGCCGGCTACCATTCTAAAAAGCGCGGCTTACCTCACGCCTTTGTCGTGATGCCCTTTGGCCGCAAGCAAGGTCCCGACGGCCGTTGGATAGATTTCGACAGCATCTACTATGATCTCATCAAACCGGCAGTTGAAGCCGCCGGTTTCGAGTCGTTCCGCGCTGACCAGGAAAGCGTCAGCGGCGATATCCTGACCGATATGTTCCAGGAACTTTTGCTGGCCGATATGGTCATCGCCGATTTAAGCATCGACAACGCCAACGTTTTCTACGAACTGGGCGTGCGACACGCTATGCGCAAACGCGGGTTGGTTCACATTCAGTCGGGCCGCCCCTATCTGCCGTTCGATATCTTCAACGTCCGCACCATCCCCTACCAAATCGACAAAACCGGCCGCCCCGACCCCGATCACATCGAAAAAGACAAACAGGCCATCACCAAAATCACCCGCGAAACGTGGGCCTCCGACGTAGACCGCGTCCACAGCCCCATCTTCAACCTGCTCGATGGGCTGGTTGAGCCGGACCGCAAAACGCTGCGCACGCCGCTGGCCACCGGCTTCTGGCGCGAATACAACGAGTGGCGCGAGCGTGTCACCATCTCGCAGCGCCAAAAACGCATTGGTGATCTGCTGGTACTGACCGAGGAAATTCGAAACCCGCTCATTCGCGAGGAAGCCATCAGCGAAGCCGGTCGGGCGATGCGCGGCCTGGGTCGCTTCGAGTTGGCCCTCCAGCAATACCGGCACGGTCTGGCCATCAACCCCCGCAACATCGAGTTTCGCCGCGAGGAAGCCTTCCATCTCAACCGCATGGACCGCACCGATGAAGCCATCGTCAAGCTGGAACGCCTGCTGCAAGACCACCCCCACGATATCGAAGCGATGTCATTTCTGGGCCGCATCTACAAACAAATGTGGACGGAAACCTGGGAAGGGATCGAGGATGAATCCACCAGGGCAACTGAAGCCTTCAACGCGCTGCACTGGCTAGTTAAAGCCGCCCACACCTATCTGGCCGGCTACCGTCTTGATCAAAACAACCACTACCCCGGCATCAACGCTTTAAGCCTGGCGATGTTGATAGACTTCTTAGCCCAACAAAACAACCTAACCGACGACCCCGATGTGGAGTCCGTTCGCGCCGATTTGCCCAAGCTCAAGGGTGCCGTCCAGTTTGCTCTGGAAAATAGAACCGAAAGAGAAAGCTCCGACTACTGGGCGCTCGTGTCGCTGGCCGAGTTACAGGTCAGCATCGCCGATGACCCGGTTAAAGTCAGCCGCACCTACAAACGCGCCCTGACCGCCGCCCGTAAAAATGTCTACAACCTGCAATCGGCCCTGAGCCAACTGCGGCTATTGCAATCGCTGGGCTTTCGGCCCGAGTACGTCCAGGCCGGTGTCGACGCCATCAAAAGCGAACTCGGCCGCATTCACTACGAAGAAGAGATCGAAGATCCGGGCCGTACGCTCGATACGCCCCAAGTTTTCATCTTCTCCGGCCATCCCGTCGACGCCCCCAAACGCAAAGAGTCGCGTTTCCCGGCAGGCATGGAAAAAGAGGTACGTGATAAAATCAACAAAGCACTCGACAAATTCAAGGCCGATGGCAACGACTTAGCCGTTACCTGCGGCGCAGCCGCGGGCGGCGATATCATCTTTATTGAAGTCTGCCTCGAACGCAATATGAATGTTGAGGTCCATCTCCCCTTCGAAGAAGCCCGCTACATCCAATGGTCGATCAGCTACGCCGGCGACAATTGGATCGAACGATTCTACAACATTCGCAACAACCCCAACGTAAAAATCTGGCTTCAGCCCGACTATCTGGGCCGCGTCAAATTTGACGACAACATGTACGAACGCAACGAGCGTTGGGCGCTCTACTCGTCCTTCATTCACGGTGTCGACCGCATGCGGCTCATCGTCCTGTGGGATGGCCTCATGGATGACAACCCTGGCGGCCCCGACAAGATGATCGACCGGGTACGCCAGTTAGGCGGCATCACCGAACATCTCAACACCACCAAATTCCATTACTGGAAGGCGGAGGGCAAAGTCAGCCGTGCTCTAGATTTACTGACCATGGAAAGTTAATTGTATGAGTACTGGTAAGAGTACTTATTGAAGCAACGCCCTATTTTTTATATAATATCTCTAACTTTGCCTTAGGAAGTGCGATAATGAGTGATATAACCAT
>JAGRBY010000403.1 GCA_020433835.1 Anaerolineae bacterium
TTCCGGACCTTGCAACTGTTCGTGACCGTGCCAAAACAGCATTCCGCTAAAAGATTTTCATCTTTAGGTTGAGCTGCCAATTTTATAAAACAATTTTTCTTTGCCTCAGCCTACTAACATAATACCGGCCGCGTTACAACTCGGCCTCAAAACTAACTGAATAAACGTCTTGTATTACGACCGACCCTTGACCAATTTATGAGATTTCTGTCCAACTACCAGCAATCGAAAGCACTATCTAAACGTTTCGTCATGCCCTGGCCTTTTTTATTCGTATGGCTCGCTATCCTCGTGGCCTGGGCCGTGATGCTAATTTATCTTGGCCGGCAGCTTCTTGAACGCCAAACTTCGGACGATAAGGTGCTCAGCGCCGGATTTACTGCAACCCAGGTCGAACTTCCGACCGCAACACCCCTACCCACCGACCCTCCGACTCCATCACCCAGCCCGACCGAACCCCCGCCGACAGAAGTAGCTACTTTGCCCGCCGAACCTGTATCGTTCGCAACCGGGTCGGCACCGCCTACACCGCCGCCGGGTGGAACACTTTTAGCCCTGTCTCCCGCACCCGGCGCGGTGGGGTGGACTTCAACTGTTGATGGACAAAGTCATATGGGCGATGACAAAATCCACGTCGGTTTTTTCAAAGGGCACGTTTATCACGGCGCTCTTCAGTTCGATCTGTCCACCGTCCCGCCCGGCTCCGACATCTTGTATGCCTCGCTCGAATTGACCGGCTTGAGTGACCGCAATCTGGGGCAAGGGGGCGTCTGGCAAGTGCGTTTACTGGCCCCGGAGATCGATGCGCTGTGGGCCAACCTCACCTATGACCGGCTGCGCTCGGCGGATGTCGCGGCCACGCTTCAGCCGGCATTCCCGGCCGAACAGTTGCGCTCGGCCCAAACCGGCGTGTTTGTATTTGATGAAGCCCAGCGTGATATTCTGGAACAGCGGTTAGACACCGGCCAAATTTCATTTCGGATCGATGGCCCCAGCAGCGGTTTGGACAATCTCTTTACCTGGGCGGCTCAGCCTGATCTCCCGCCCACAACCGAACCATCCTCCGGCGATGCTCTGCCGCCCACCGCAGATCAGCCCATCAAACTAACCATCATCACCGAGGCGCTGAATTACATCGTTGTCACCAGTACCCCAACACCGGAGAACGTGCTGACCGTCGCCGCTTATCTCGATGCGCCGCCCACCATTACCCCGCTGCCCAACTGGGTCACCCCCATCATCGTCACCTCGACGCCCGCTCCGGCTAACGAGGCCACTGCCGCCTATCAGGCTCAGGTTGCCACGGCCGAAGCCCATGTCTTTGGCACCGCCACGCCTTTGCCCATTAACGTGTGGACCGCTACCCCAACGCCGCTGCTCCAACCGCTGGCCGAACTGCCGCAGGTGACGCCAACAGCCACCCGACTGCCGGTTCCGCAGGCGTTGATCGGCAAAATTGCGTTTGTGTCGGATCGGGCCGGCAGCAGCGACGGCCAGGCGGGCAACTACGTTTTTGTGATGGATGCTGACGGCAGCAACCTCTCGCTGCTGGCCGATCGCACTATCTATGAGGCGGCTCTGGCACGTGATCAATTTTCGGCCGACCAATACGTGCGGGCTTTTGCCGATAAGGTTCAGCAGGAGAGCGGCCAAACGCTCGGCATTTTTGTTTATGATTACTACATCAACCGGGCCGAACAACTGACCCGCTTTGATGTCGGCATGGCTACGCAGCCGGCCTGGTCGCCTACCCAGGATCGCTTTGCCTTTGTTTCGAACAACAGCAGTGCCGAGGAGATTTGGGCCATGAATCGCGACGGTGGCTACCTGGTGCAGTTGACCCGCAACGGAGACGACGCGCTTAATCGCCATCCATCCTATTCGCCCGACGGATCGCAGCTTGTTTTTTGGTCGAACCGGAGCGGACGCGCTCAAATTTGGATGATGGATACCGAAGGCCGCGACCAGCGTATTCTGTCTGAAAGCAGTTTTAACGACTGGGATCCGGTCTGGGTTAAATATACTGATCCGGTTATGCGTCCTTTACCCGGCGAACAAACCGGCCCACCTGAGTTGCAGTAGGAGACCGCCATGACGCATCGACCACTACAGCTTGGAGTAGCCGCCAGTGTCGTTATCGTCGCTGTGGTTGTGTATGGGCAAACGCTGGCACCTTCAATTACCTGGCAGCACGGCGGTGCCGACAGCGGTGACTTGGCCGCTGCCGTGGCTACCCTGGGCGTACCCCATCCGCCCGGCTATCCGACTTATGTGCTGGCTGGTTACGCCTGGAGCCGACTGCCCTTCGGCGGCGATCTGGCCTATCGGCTT
The DNA here is from genome assembly GCA_020433835.1 of Anaerolineae bacterium. The sequence continues at coordinate 2,332 of JAGRBY010000403.1, forward strand.
AATCTTTTTTCAGCTGTTGGCGCAGCTTTGGCCGCCGGATTGACAGCGCTAACGGTAATGCAGTGGCGGCAATGGCCTACTATGCCCCCTGTTTCTCCGCTATCCGGATCGTTAACTGAAGGAGCCTTATGCATCGGGGCGGGCGTGGCCGGACTGTTTCTGGCGTTTGCGCCTCTGGTTTGGTCACAGGCCACCATCACCGAGGTCTACGCGCCCGGTCTGGCCGCCTTGTGTTTGCTGAATTGGCTGATGCTGACGTGGCGGGTGACCCCATCGACCAAAGATGGGCTGTTGGTGGTACTGGCCGGGCTGACGCTGGGTCTCGGTTTTGGCCTGCTGCCCCAAATTGTGCTGGTGGGGCCGGGGTTACTGTTGCTTCTGAGCCGCGGACAGAGGCCATCGCCCCAATTTTGGCATCACACCATGCTTTTTCTGTTGGGGACGGTGGTGGGGCTGAGTGTCTTTATTTATTTGCCGGTTAGAGCCGTGGCCCAACCTTTTATTAACTGGGGAAATCCCTCTAGCCCTATCCGTTTTTGGTCGATGGTCACCGCCGCGCCGTACCATCATTATCTGGAGCTGTTGGAACCCATCGATTGGCTGAAACGGCTGGGATCGAGCGCCGTCTATGTGCAGCAGAGTTTAAGCTGGTCGGGGGTAGGCTTAGCCGTGTTGGGCGGCTGTGTGTTGTGGTTGCGTGATCGGCTGTTTTTGACCTATCTCTTAAGTTTAAGCGTTTTGACCTTTATTTTTCGCACCGTCTACCCGGTTATGGGAAACAGGGTTTATTTGCTACCGGCCTTAGCCTGTCTGGCACTGTTGATCGGTCTGGGGACGGCCTGGCTGTTGGAAAAGGTACGCCATCACGTGGGCCAGACCGGAATGATTATCGTTGGGCTGAGTTTGCTGATCACCTTGGCAATCCGCGCCAGCACGCTGGCTCCCCAGTTCGATTTAAGCGATGACCATCAAGCGGCTCAATTTGGGCAGGAGACGTTGGCTAATCTCCCGCCGCGGGCTATGGTTTTGTCCGGCCAAGATGATACAACCTTTAGCTTGTGGTACCGGCAAGCGCTGGGGCAGCGGCCCGATGTGGTGGTGGTTGATAAGCGACTGCTCTATTTCGACTGGTATCGCGATCATCTCAGCCATCATTATCCCGATTTGACCCTTGCGGAGGACGCGACTCCACCCTTTGCTTCAACGCGCCCGCTGTTTGAGTTAGCCGGTGAATCGCACTATCAGCTTTCGCAGTCTGCCTTTGAATAAGAAGCTAATTTTTACATTTTGAATATGTTTTCCCTATCGACAGGTTGAATCCAACAAGAAAGGTTGTACTCGATGTCCAGTCAAACGTCTACTCGGAAATTACTCAAAACTACGGTATTAGGGTTCGCTGTACTTCTCATCAACGTGCTGCTGCTGCGACCGTTTCAGCCGGCCGGGTTGCTGTCCGGTGATGACGGCATCGCGCATGCGCAGACGGGGCCGGCTGACGACACGCCCACGCCCATCCCCACGGCCCAACAGCCGACAATTATTATCGTCCCGATTCCGGATTCGGGCAGTGGCGGAACGGGTGGTAGTGGGGGTAACGGCAGCTCTGGTACCAACGGCAGTGGGCAAACCTCCAATAATGACGACGATGATAACGAAGATAATGACGACCCAACGCCCACCTTTACGCCGCTGCCGTCAACTACACCGACCCTCTCTGCGCCGGAGGTGGTTATTATAGAAGTCACCCCCAGCCAGACAGAGACGGTTGCCATTCCACCCCCACAACCCCCGGTTACCGAGGAACCGCCTGTGGCGGAAGCCTCGCCAACCACGGTTGTGCCGACCGGGCCGGAATTGATTAACAATTCGCCACCCGACGGTATTTCGCCGCTGGCCGGCAACGGAGCGATTTATCGGATTCCGGCCGATCCCAATCGAACGCCGGTCGAGCTTATGGTTGAACTGACGCGCGGAAAGTTAACGCTGACCGTACCGACCTTCCCGGAGTTGGACCTTGTGGTACGCATTGACGAAGACCCGGCTTTGGCTTTGAACTTACCTTTGCCCATCCCCAACACTATCCGACCGACATCGCTCTTTAATCTGGATGTCTATCTGGTTAGCGGCAACACGGTTGTAGCCAAGGTTACCACCCATTCGCCGGAGTTAATTTTAACAACCCAGCAGGCTGACCTGGCCCCCGACGAGCAGGTTGCCCTGCTGCGCTATCACGAACCCGGTGAGCAATACGAGTTTCCTCGCCAGGAGTACGACACCAACACCCAAACCTTTGCCGCTTATTTGGATAAAACATCGCTCTTTATCCTTGGCGTGCAGTCTGGGCAGGCCAGCCTAGTGGCGCTCGCGCCGACACCTATTCCTACTGTGCCACCGTTTGACTCAGAACAGCTAACTACGCCCGACCCGGAGCCGGATGGAGCGTGGTTGTCTCTGTTGTGGTTATTTTTGGCCTTTCTGGTTATCTTTGCCGGGTTGATTGGCTTGTTTTTCTTGCTGGGCGGTGGTCGTGCTCTGGCTGCCCTTGTGGGTCGAACTCCCGCTGCCGGTGCGGCTGAGCAGTATCAAACCGGCGGGCTGCTGCTGGCTTTTCCCAAGCAAACGCTCGAAGTTCGCTCACCGATCCAGGTCGATCTGGCCGCGCTGCCGACCAATCCGCCCCGTTGGACCGGCAGCGAAACACGCGCGGCCTCGGCCCAGGTCGATCTGCCGACTGTCGGAGTGCTTGGTTATATTAGTACGCTCAAACCCAATATGCCCTATCTGCGCCAGGCCCTCGTTATCCCCACCGGCGTTAAACTGATCGGCTGGGACGAAACCAACTTCCGGCTGAGCAAACTGAGCTACGCTATCGCCGCCGGTTATATGGATTGGCCCGATCAGGCTGAAAGTTTTAGCCACCTGCACGATCTGCAAGCCGGTGATGAGATTGAGATCAGGAGCAGTTCCGGTTCGGTCTATCAATACCGCGTTGATGATGTGCAGAGCTATCAGGCCGAACACAACGTCCGCATCGACATCCCGCAGACGGCTCCCGGCCCACAGCTCTTGTTGACGGCCTGGAGTGAACCCTATGATCTGGATAATCAGGAATTCAGAGATTACGTGGTTATCCATGCGCGGGTAGAGCAGACCGAGGACGTGAACCCCACCAACTCAACTGAAGCGCACACGCTCATGCCATCGTCCGCTTGATGACCGTGTGTACGCTCCGGCGCGAGATGAGCAACATTTGGTCGCTCTACCGTAACTCTGCTTTTGTTCTATTCAACAAACCTGAAAAGACACAACGATGTGTCTGTCGATTGTAACGGTGCAATATGACCCAAAACTACGCCTACCCAAAAAGTCAACCAACGCCAGCCGCAGGACGCCGTCATAAGATTCTTATCGCGCTTGGTGCGGCGATGCTGCTGGCCATTCTCTGTGCCGGTTTCGCTTATCTGTCGCTCAAGAACAGCATGACGACATTTGCCACCGAATTGGAGTTAACCACTTACTATCTCGACCAGGCCGGGAGCGATCCGCGTACCGCGCTGCCCCAGGCCCAGGCGCATCTGCAAAACGCCCGTGCCTCTCTTCAACCCTATCGTTTTATGGCCAATCTCATCGCGGCCCAAGCTGCTTGGCTGCCCGGCAGCCGGCAGCTTGGCAGTTGGTGGACATTTACAAATGAGGCCACGCTGGCCGGTGAAGAGGCGATTATCGCTGCCAATCTGGCTATGCGGGCCACCGAACAAGGCCAACTGCCCACCCTATTGGCCGCTATGCCACAGCTAGAGCCTCATTTGGCGGCGGCTCACGATCATTTTCTACAGGCTCAAGCAGTGCGGTCGGAATTGGATACGCGCTGGTTACCGGCCCGCCTGGCGTCTCAAGCTGAACCGGCACTCATTCAATGGGATCGCATCGCCGCACTGTGGCCTCAGACATTTGAGCAGGCCGCGCTTCTGGCCCGAACTTTGCCGACAACGCTCGGCAGTCCGCGGCCTGCCACCTACCTGCTTGTCATTCAATCGAGCGACAACTTACGGGCTACCGGCGGCTTTCTAACCAGTGTGGGCACGTTGCGGCTGGAAGATGGCCGGCTGACCGCGCTTGATGTGCGCGATGTCGTTGAGTCGGAATTTGGCGCGGAGTGGTCGCCGGAGGCAGGTTTTCTTTCGGAACGGGTTGTACCGCCTGATCCGGTGCGCCGCTATCTGGGGTTGGGCCACTGGGTGATGCGCGACGGCAACTGGTGGGCCGACTTTCCCGCCACGGCCCAGCAGGTA
>JAGRBY010000404.1 GCA_020433835.1 Anaerolineae bacterium
TTGGGGGCGATGACGCGCACGCGCGCTCCCACTTCAAGCAGCCCATCGATTTTTCGGGCAATCTCGTGGTTCGCTCCAATCAGCACGACAAGTCGATTATCTAAGACGAGATTTAGAGGATAGGTTTTCATTTAAAGCAAACTCCCGTTTTCCAAATGACACTACTTCTTCTCAAAAATGAATTTCTTAAACTAATCTGTAAACGTTTACAAAACGTTAAAGCGATACGGTTCCTATGCCAAATGAATACCGCACTCCGTTTTGGTTCTACCCTTCCAGCGACCCGACCGCTCATCAGCCACATTTGTGGTGGGCAGGGTGCAGTGGGTGCAGCCGATGCTGGCAAACCCTTGATCGTGAAGGGGGTTGTAAGGGATTTTGTGCTTGAGGATGTAACTCCACACCTGGCCGCGAGTCCAATTGGCCAGCGGGTTAAGTTTGACCAAATCATACTTCTTATCCCAGGTTACCAGCGGCATATTGGCTCGTGTTGGGGCTTGATCACGGCGTAAACCGGTGATCCAGGCATCGAGTTCGTGGAGGGCATCGCCTAACGGCACAACCTTGCGGAGATGGCAGCAGTGATCGGGCGATGATTCCCATAGGGCAGGGCCGTAAGTTTTTGCTTGCGCTTGCGGCGTTAAATGCGAGCTGCGAACATCTAACTGAATGGGATAACGCTGTTGAACCTGTTCCATCAAGGCACAGGTTTCATCAAAGAGAAAGTTGGTATCGATAGTAATAATGCGGATACCGGGTGATAGACGGGCCAGATGGTCTAAAATAACCATTCCGGACGGACCAAAGCTGGTTACTTGGGTAACTTTATCTCCAAAGGTGCAGAGTGACCACTCTAAGAAATCATCAAGCGAACGTGTTTCGAAATGATCGTTGAGTTGAGCGAAGTCATACTGAACCGTGAACGGGGATGCGGTGCAAAAATTGATTTCTTCCTGGTGCATTACTAATTCCTCTGTTGCAATCATTTTTTATACCCCTTTAATCAAGAATTTTTGGCAACAAAAAACCTACACACGGTCAACGTTGACCAGCGCTCTGTCGTTTATAAAGCGACTGTCTACCATAACTGTAAGTCGCTACCCATTTGCCTTTATTCTTATAGAATATTCGGCATGTTTGGTGGCTAACCACAGTAAAACTGCTTAAAAACGCGAGACTACCAATCTCTACCGGTGTAGGTATTCTGATTCAGTTGATTAACTTCGTTGTATTACAACTGTTTCAGCGAGACGGATAGACTCGCCTGGTACAGTTACAATATAAGAGTGGTGCGTCGGACGCACCTTTTAACTGCGTTTCTGAATTCATGTTTCTCTCAACTTTGATGCTTAATAGGTAACAAAAAAGCCTGCCGGTATTGCTCTCGGCAGGCTTTGTGTACGTTTTAGAAAATGTACTACTACAACGTACCCCACCAAGACGCAGGCAGACAGAGACAACAACACATACAGCTGCAGTTGGCGAGATTTATTTTGTTAGACTTGGTGACCAATAAGTTTAACATAGCTGCTAGTATATAAAATATTGTAGATAGTGCAAATTTTGGTTTGGTTTTTTGGATAGATTACAGGCTATTATAGCCGGTTGCGCTCAAGCTTGGCTCAATATTTTCTCAAACTACGATCTGCGTAAGTTAATTAATTCTCATTCCTTAGGAAACGACGGCAAACCAACGACGGATCAGCTCAACTTGGAAGCGGTAGCCGCCATTGACCGGCTCGATCAACTCGCGGCGGGTGAGCAGACGCAGGCTGCGGTCGAGATTCTCGCAGCACACCTGCTCGGCCAGCCGCCCCCGTTCGACGAGCGCATTTTCACCAAGCGTGGCCATAAACCGAAGAATTGTCAGCCCATCTTTGTCGATCTGGTTGCGCTCGATATCGGCAAAAAAGAAACTGCCCCGATCGAGGGCCTCCACGACTACTTGCTCAACATCATCTAACCGCGCCAGGCGTCGAACGGACGGATCTTGCTCGTTTTTTAAGGCCACAATTTCATCACACAGAAGCTGCACCAGGAAAGGGTGGCCCCGGGTGAGGCTAAAAACGCGGCGGCAGGCATCCTCCTCGTAGCGCAGCGGAAAATCATTGACCGGACGCTCGATCAGGTGGATAGCTTCCTGTTCCGTCAAGTAGCTGATATGTACGACCTGCACGTTGATGAGGTAACTGGCCCACCGTTGAAATTCGTCTTGGGTTTGAGAACTGGTCAGCAAAACCTTAAATTTGGGACGATGCTGGATCAGGTGGCGCAGCATGCTCAGTAAATCGCGACCGTCGAGCCGTCCCCGGTCGATGGCGTTTTCCAACGCTTCAAACTCATCCAGGGTAACCAGAGCGGTGTGATCGCCTAGCGCTACTTCCACCTCATCTAGCCATTCGTCAAAATAGGTAAAAGGATCAACTTGTAACTGCTGACGGGATAATGGGGGGAAAATTAAATCGCGCTGGCTCTGGGCAGAGTTGCTCATGCCACGGGCGATGTTGTAAAAGAAGCCGGCATAGTCATTTGCCTGCGAGGCCGGCCCTTGCAAATCGACAAATAAAGGCACAATGGTTGTGGGCAGCAGCCGGCTGAGGTTATTGAGCAGCGATGTTTTGCCCATACGCCGTTGACCATACAGCAGCAGCGGCGGACGACGGCGATCGAGCAGCAGCTTTTCAATGCGGGTGCTGATGTTGGTACGGCCAACAAAAATCTCTTGTCTTTCAGTGAGGGGAATACCGATAACGTAGGGCGAGTCGATTTCCTGACGTGATTCTACCGTAGCTGTAAGCTGGCGAACGTGGGCGGCGATGATTTGCCGCCAACGAGCAGCAATCGAGCGAAAACGGAGCGCGTAGGGTTCGCTGCTGCGAATCAGTTCACGCAGCAAACCATCGAGCCGATCCTCGATTGTACTGAGGGCCAAGCGTTGGTTATAGGCGCTGGCTTGCTCTAACGCCACGCCGACATCTTGGCTGATGCGGCTAAAACTGCGAAGCAGCGCACTGGCCGGCCCCGATAACTCACCGGCGGCTAAATAGGTGTGGGCTAAACTAATCGCTTCGACATCGGCGCACGCCTCCAGGCCGCGAGCATCCAGTTCTATCTGGGTGGCCTGGGCAGCCCAACGCTGGCGGTTTGTCGCCAAATAATTCATTGCCGCCCAGCCTTCATAGGGATTACGATCCATGACAAGCAACATGTGGTCATCAAGACCGACCATATGGAGCGGCTGGTGCTCATCCCAAAAAGCAGAATGCCAACGCAAGCTACTTACGCCTTGGCCCTTGCTACGCACATCGCGGCGATAGAGTAAAAAGTTCCACCCCAGAAAAATGGGATACAGGACAATCGGTCCCCAGATAGGGAAACTTAGACCGGCCACCAGGCTGGATAAATGCGGCAAAACCAGTGAGCCAACATCGATATTGTAATCAACCCCGGCTCGTATAAGCCAGCCGGTACCGCAGCCCAAAGCACCAGCAGTGACTCCGCTCCATGGGCCGGCTAGATTTTGAACCATGATAAAGGTGGGGAGTATGAGCGCGTAGTACAGAATAATGTAGGCAACGATTTCATTATTGATAGCAAAAGCCAACCTTAGGGCCAGCATTACCAAGATGCCAACCGCAAAACCAATGCGGATACCGCGCCACCAGCCTACAACCCCCACAAGGATTAAGCCAACTAAGGCACAAATAAGCGAGGGCCAAACCTGCCATTTGATAAGATAGCCCCCCCCAACCAGCATTATACCGGTCAGTATAATACCAATTGACACCGCAATAATTTGGCGAATCTGCGAAAATTCTTTATGGTGAACCAGGCTGCCGGAAACTCGACCTACCAGACCACCGGCCAAACCGATGAGCAGACCGAAACCAAGACTGAACATCATCGCTTCTGGAGGGGCAACATCTCCCCCCTGCCCCAGTAACTCTTCTATTCGCTGAGCCAGGCCGGCGGTAACCAATCCACTGCCCAACCCAATAGCAATCACCGAAGCAGCGCTAACCGCTGTGCCTATCGTCACGCTGCTTACCAGGCCGGCCATCGCCCCCACCATAAAACTGACCACCATGCCAGAGACGATGTAGGTGGGTGTCGCTCCAAAAGCGACGCTGATAAGGCCGGTAAGTACACTGGCGATGATGGGCAAAATACCGTAGCACATTATCAATAATCGCTGCAAACTGCGGTTGCGCCATTGGTGAACGGTAAGTTCAGTAAGCGTAAAGTTGGGCTGAAGTGTGGGATCGATCCGCCGGATGTGGTGCCGCCAGGCAGTGGGGTGAAAGTAGAGCCAAAACACAAGCTGAAAACTGCCTAACACGATGTTGGGATAGTTTTGGGGAGCATCGGTATAGATTTGTTCCAGTTTTTCAGCAGTTGCCACAAGCCCCTCCTTTAGAAGGCAGAACTTACGCAGTTATAAAGGTGACAGTCACTTATTGGTAGACAATCGGCCTTGGATTAGCCCCAATAGGTCGATTTAGGGCGTCCAAGTGACTGTCACCTACCTTTTGCGTAAGTCTTGAAGATTAAGTTCACTATACCATAACTATACTCCGAAAGTTCGGTGAGCGAGGCAAATTTTACTCCTATTACTCGGAGTAGTTGGGTGGATGATAGTTGGAATAAGGCATATTAATTAGTCTCTTATTCTTTTTTTGACGTAGCTAGCAGAGTATTTTATAATGGAAGCAAGAATACGGGAACACTGTTGCATAATACGCAACACTTCAATAATACCCAAAGCTCTCGTCAATGACCGACAATAGATCATCCGACTCAAGTATTCAGTCTGTTCAGCGAGCCGCAGCTATTCTGCGCTGTTTTACCCGTGTGGAAAATGAGCTGGGTGTTATGGCTATCAGCGAGCAACTGAAATTGCATAAAAGTACGGTTTCTCGGCTACTGTCGACCCTCAAACAAGAAGGCTTTGTTGAGCAAAATCCGGAAACCGGCAAGTATCGGCTGGGGCTATCGCTGGTAACATTGGCGGGGGTTGTACTGGATAGTATCGATCTGCGGCAAGTGGCTCATCCATACTTACATGCATTGGCCCATGAGACGCAAGAAACGGTCAACATTGTTGTGCTAGACGGCAATGAATGTGTCAATGTTGATGGCGTGCCCAGCCCCAGACCGATTCAGTATATTGGTCGGATAGGCCGCCGAACACCTACCTATTGTACGGCGGCGGGGAAGGTGCTGCTGGCTTACCTATCCCCTAAAGAGCGCTATACCGTTTTACCCAAAATTTTGGTCCGATTTACCGATCACACCATTATTGAGCATCAGCAGTTACTTGAGTCGTTGGATCATGTACGCGAACAGCGCTATGCCGTTGCCGTCGAGGAGCACCAAATGGGCCTTAGCGCGATTGCTGTGCCGATTTGTGATCATACTCGGGAAATTTGTGCGGCAATCTCTATATCCGGCCCGTCGTACCGGGTTGGGGTTGATAAAATCCACGAATTCTTGCCACCCTTGCAGGAAGCAGCACTTGGTATTTCAACACAGCTGGGCTGTGTTTTATAGCCTTCACACAACCGTTTCATAACAACAAAATACACCATGGAGAAGATTGATGGGTAATAATTTTGTTCAACTTGGCCCAACGGAGTTTATCCAAGAACGGCCTTTCACCAACCCCCAAATCAGTACTGCCGATTTAGATCATCTTCAGTATATTGCGGATAAGGTACGCCAACTCTTGCTATCTGAGCCACAGCGGTTCGATAATCAACGATTTCCTATGATTATATTTTTGAGCGAAGAAGAAGGTCGGTACTTTAGAATTACCGTGGCTCAGCCGCAGGCATTGTTAGCTAAGCATGATTTTTACGCTGTTGGTTTTTGCGGTACGAAACGCCCCCGGTCTGATCGCGGCCCGGTTGATTCGATTGATGATGAGCTTATTGGTGAGTTTCCAGAGCATCCAAGTTTAATTTGTTACTGCACGCTTGAAGTTGAACCAGGACATACCTGTAATCTGGTTTTGTTTGATAACCCAACCGGTTTAACGCATTGGTCACGCAGTGCCAAACACGCGCGGGCGGTTGAGTTGTCGCCGGATTACTATCTTTCTATTCGATTGCACAATGCGCTGCTGCCGGGAGGGCTGCTTTCGAACCAACCCCTGGCCCTGATGCGAACCAAATATTTTGATTTTCAGGGTGAGGCCGTGTGGTGGGGGCTGCGGGAGTTGCCCGTTCAGTAAAAAGCAAGCCCCAGCCATCGATGCTGGGGCTTTTTGATTTTATTTTCGTAAAACGGTAACTACATCGATAAAAAGCCGGTGGCAAAAGCAATACCCAAACAGAAGGCTGCCATTACAAGGGTGCCAATCACCGCGATAGCGATGAAAGAGCCGCTCATAAGTGATTTTGTGGGATCGCCCATCACTTCCTCGTTGAGTTGGCGACGCTGTTCAACCCGTTTAATCTTGCCTCGAATGCTGGACACCAAATCTTCCGGGGGAGCGAGTTTGGAAAAGTAATCATCAACACCCAATTCTTTTCCTTGACGAACGTTTTCATCTGCCGATTTGGCCGTGAGGAAGATAAAAGGGATATGATTGGTGAATGGGTTGGAACGGAC
>JAGRBY010000405.1 GCA_020433835.1 Anaerolineae bacterium
CTTGATGAAAGTTCTGTTGGTCGCATTTATGTTAGTGCTTTTCCCGATTTTGCTACCTTCAAAGGATTTCTTTCAGAAATAGCCTGGGAAACCGAGGTTTGGTTGGCTGAAATGCCGGACCATCTCATTCATTTCAATGGAGATCGATTTTTGGGGCCACGAAACTAACCCCAGGTCACCTTTTTTGATCAGACATGACCACATCATCCAGCGATACATTCAAGGCTTTGGCGATAGCAGCCATAACTTCGGTAGTGCCGTTGCGTTGGCCCGACTCAAGCTGAGATAAGTAGGGTTTGCTAATTTGGGCTGCATCAGCAACCTGTTGCTGCGTTAAGCCTCGATACTCGCGCCAGACCCGAAGTGGATTTTTTCCATCCAGTAGGGCATACGTGACTTCACTGGGGATCAACTCCTCATCCCCGTTAGCCAAAGCCGCCTTAGCCTCATCAAAATCTTGAATGTCTTGTAACATCTCTGCCTCTGCTACAAGACGCTCGTACTCCTCATAAGGGATCACGGCCCACTCAGGCCGGCCATTCTTCTCTATAATTTGAACGTTCATTGGTAGACACCTCCTCGAGGTCCGATTTTCAAGACCAAAATTCGCAACTGATCATCTTCAAGTTCATAAATCACCCGCCAATCACCAACCCGCAGCCGGTAACCGGATCGACCTCTTAATTTTGTTAGGTTTGGATTACGGCTATACGGGTCTTGAGCCACCTGCTCAAGCTTTTCTTGGATCAGTTGAGCCGTATTTCGCGACATTTTTCGTAGCACGCGAGTTGCTTGCTTCGTGAAGACAATACGATACATATCGACATGTTAGCATAATGCTAACCAAACTGCAAACTTATGGTTAGAAAGCGTGCATTTCTTGAGGTGAAGGAGTAGTTCGCCTATTTACTCCTGCCCATGACAATCCAGCAGCTCATCGTTGGCAATGGCCTCATGGAGGCGTCGCGTGGCGGGGGTGGGGCTTTCGCCAAATAATTCCTCGAACAGTTTGAGGCAGTCGCGATAAACCTTGAGCGCCTGACCCTTGTCGTGGTTGCAGGCATGGTAGCGCATCAAGCGCCGGTAGACGCTTTCCAGCAGCGGATCTTTTTGGAGCGCCAGTTCACAAGGCACGATGGCCTCTTGATAGCGACCCAGCGCCGCATAGGCATCGGCCAGCAGTACGAGCAGATCGCGGTATTCGATGGCGATTTCGCGACGAATTTCGATGGCCCAATCATCGTAGCGATCTTCGGCCAGAAAGTCGCCTTTGTAGAGGGCGCGACCGCGCTCTAACTCGGCGATGGCTTCCGACCACTGCTCAGCTTTGGCCAGGGCGCGGCCTTGCTGCAAATAGCGCCGAAATTCGAGCAGATCCCAATTGGAATGACCGCTCAGTTCGAAGAAGTAGCCGTTGGCGGTGCGCAGAATAAAATTAGAGTCACGCGGCTCGATGTCCGGCTCCAGGGTGCGGCGGGCGTTGCTGATAAGTGGCATCAGCTTTTTGCGCCCACTCAATTCATCGGAGTCGGGCCACAGACGGGTGATGAGTTCATCGGCGGGAACGGCGCGACCGGCCCGAGCGCGTCGAACCAGCAGCAGTTTGACCACCGTTTCGGCTTGGGAGCGCTCCCAATTGTCGATGAGCTTGCCATCGCGCCACAAACGGAACTGGCCGAAGGTTTGAATGCGCAGTTCCGGGGCTTGCGTGGCCTGTTCAACCGCCGCGCGAATGGCTTCGGACGTAAAGCGCTGCTTTTCGATGAAATCGATGATGGGATAGTTTTTGAGCAGGTCGGCCACATCGCCAGGGCCGGCCTGGCCGCTGAGAATAACCACCTTGGTTTTGGGCTGAACCTCAACCAGATGGTCGAGCAACAGCCAACCCTCGCTGGAGGAAAGCGGCACGTTGGCTTTTTGCAGCTTCAAATCCAAAATGACCAGGTGGAAGCTTTCGCGCTCTAACTCCAGCAGGGCTTCCTGGGCGCTCTGGGCGACGCGCCAAAAGCAGCCGGCGTCGTTGAGCGTGCCGGCGACAATATTCTGCCAATCCTCCCGGTTTTCGACCAACAGAACGCGCGGGGCGCTGATGGCCTTGTCTGGTGTCGGCGGGGTGAGGCGCGGTTTGGTTTTAGCCGGGAGCTGCGGCTGGACATCATCGCTGAGGGGTTTGATGCCGCTGTGTTCGCCGACAAACTCGTGGATGATATGGCTGAACTGAACCGGATCCCAATTTTCTTTATAAAGCACCGGCGAGTTGGGCGAAAGCTGCTGTAAGCTGACCTTCATATCGCGGGTAAACGAGCCGGTAATGATGACTACGGGCATATCCGGCTCGATTTTGCGGATTTTCTCGACCACGCTTAGCCCTTCGCGGTTGAAGCGGTTGGCCATATCGAGCACCGGATCAACAATAGCCAGATCAAACTTTTTGGTATCCAACGCGCTTAAGGCTTCCTCATAGGAGGTGGCCGGGTGCGGGGTGTAGCCCTCGCGCAGAACCGATTCGTACAAAATACCTTGCCAATCGGCTCTATCTTCTACCACAAGAATATTGGGTTGGTGACTCATACTGTTTCTCCGATGGTGCTATCAAGCGATTTGTCCTGCCAGGGATGCAGCAAAACGGTAAAGATGGTGCCTTCTTCTGAGGTGGTGAAGCTGATCGATCCCTCAAATTGGTGAATAAATGTTTCAACCAGCCACAACCCAAAACCAAGGCCGGATTTGGTGGAAACGCCGGGCTTGAAAATATCGAGCTTTAGCTCCGGCGGGATACCGGGGCCATTGTCGCTGATGGTAATTTCAACTTGCTGCCGGCGCGTTATGCGGGTGACGATGCCGACTCGCCCGCCCGTTTCGGCGATGGCCTGGATGGCGTTTGAGAGCAGGTTGTGGAAAACCGCCTGCAAACAGTGGGCGTTGGCTTTGACGGGCGGCAGCGCTGCTCGATAATCTTTGTCGATGGCGATGTTGCCCGGCTGCCAGCAGCTCTGGATGGCTTCATCGAGGCAGAGGTAAACATCGGTTGGCCCTAACTCCGGCGGTTCGAGCGGATCGCGCAGCCGGTGAATGAGATCGATGGCTTCTTCGGCGTTTTCGCGAATTTGGCTGATCAGCTTTTTGTAGATCGGGGCCTGGGGTGCGGACAGCGGGTGCTGCTCTAGCGTTAAGGCCCAAACCCGAACCGCGCCGACAATGTTGTTCATGGTGTGAGCCATATCGAGAATGACGGCGGCCATGGCTCCCCTGGTTTCGGCGGTGATGCGGCGGCGCTGCTCATCGGCCAGATGTTGGTAAGCTTGCACCAACTGGTCAAAGAGACGGGCGTTGTGAATGGCGATGGCGGCCCACTGTGTAAACTCAATAATCAATTTGAGATCCTGAGAACTAAATTCCTGGCCGTCGATGCGGTTGAGCGCTTCGACCACGCCGATGACTTCGCCGTTGACTTTGAGCGGCACACACAGCAGCGAGCGGGTTTGGTAGCCGGTTTGGGCCGCTACCTCGCGGGAGTGGCGCGGGTCGGCCAGGGTGTCGTTGACCAGAGCCGGTTCATCGTGCGCGGCCACCCAACCGGCGATACCCTGCCAGGGATAGCTAAGCCGGATGTCGGCATCGCCCTCGTTGGTGTAGCGCAGAACCAGTTCGTTGGTTTCGTCATCGATTAGAAAGACAGAGGTACGTTCGGTTTTGAGCACCGAGTTGACGCCCTCGATGTTGACACGCAGCACGCGATCCAGCTCTAAACTGCTGGTTAAGGCGCTGCCGATTTCGTTTAGGTAGGTCAGGTGCAGGGTTTTGGCCTGCATTTGGCTGTAATGGGTTGCGTTCTGCACGGCCAACCCGATGACGTGGGCGATACCGGTTAGAAGATGAATTGCTTCTTTGGAGAAGGGACGAGCGGTTGTTGAGATGACGGCCAGCGAGCCAGCCAATTTATCGCCGGCTTCGATTGAGGCCAGGGCGATAGCGACGGCACCCGGTACCTGAACCTCGGCCTGAGTTGGGTCGTTGATGACCCACGGACCAGTTTCGTGTTGGGCCAATAGCCGATTGGATAACTCGATCAGTGCCTTTTTGTGTTTGCGTTTGAGCAACGGGTGCGGTTTCAAGCTGCGGGTTATGTGGCTGGCCAGCGATTCGGTTTGGGGGTGCAGGCTAACCAGGTGGATAGCACCGGCCTCGGCGTTGAGTTCGGACAACGTTTTTTCCAGGCCGATGGAGAGTATTTTGTTAAAATCGAGGGTTTTGCTTAAAGCCAGGGCGATCTGGTTGAGCGCTCGCAGGCGGCGGGCCTGGCTGGCCTCCTCGTAGAGGCGGGCATTTTCAATGGCGATGGTCGATGATGCGGCAAAGGCGGCCAGAAGCGCTTCATCGCTGCGGCTGAAGCCGGACGGGCTTTTTTTGTTGAGAATTTGGAGCACGCCTAGCCGGCGGCGTTCAGATTGCAGCGGCACAGCCAGCAGCGAGCGCGTGATGAAGCCGCCCTCGACCTCGCCAAACCAGCGCGAGTCGCGGGTGACATCACTGATGCAGACGGTTTCGCCGGTGGTGACAACCCAACCGGCCAGGCCTTCATCGCTGCGCAGCCGGGTCGGGATGTCGATGCGTTTGCCGTTGGAGATGGAGGTGGCAAAGTAAAGTGATGAATCGCGGGGCTCGAGCAGCAGCACCGAGCCGGTTTCAACGTGCAGCATTTGGGTGGCCTCATGAACAATCCGAGTTAGCACCTCGTCCAGATCGAGCACCTCGACCACGCTGCGGCTGAGACGGTTGAGCAGGGTTAGCTCATCGAGCTGGCGTTGGTGGGCTTGAGCGCGGTGAATGGCCAGCGCGGCCTGGCTGGCAAACGCGCTTAGAAAATCGAGGTCGGCTTGCCCAAAGATCGATTGCTGGGGATGATCGATGTAGATGAGACCGACCAATTCTTGATCAAGTTTGAGTGGTACGGCCAGCACCGAACGGACATTTTTGAATTTTGCGGTGGCGAGGCTGGTAAGGCCTTCATAACGTGGCTCGCCGGGTAGATCCATAATGAGGCGGGGTTCGCCTTTGTCGAGAACATCTTTGATGACGGTGGTGCTAACAATGTTGAGCGCTTTCTCAACGTGCTGATCGTCTAAATCGGGGCCGCGTTTGACGGCAATATGCTGCAACTGATGGTCGTTATCGTCATTAAGCATTAGCAGACCACGCCGCCCTCTGGTTAAGCTGAGAGCACGATCCATGACAAATTCCAACAGCTCTGGCAGTTGATAAACGGAATTCATCAGCCCGATCAGTTCATACAGGCTTTTTAGGCGCTCGGTTGTTAAACTTTCTTTGGCGCGACTCAACACATCTAAAGTCACATTTACACCTCTAGGGTTAGACCGTCGTAAGCTACCAGAATCTCGCACGCTCTGCGGCCATTGTGGCGGCGCATGAGATAGGCTTCGGCTTGCTCCTTGGCATTCCAAATTTTTTCGTCAGAACTGGTGGGGTCGTGGTGAAAGAGGGCGAGTCGTTTTACGTTGGCGCGGTGGGAAAATTCGGCCCCCACCATGGCCGTACTGTGGCCCCAGTCGAGTTTGTCGAGCGCTTCGCTGAGGCTGTACTGGGCATCGAAAATAAGCAGATCGGCATCTTGAAAGAATTTAACGTACTCTTCGGTGCTGGCCGGATCAACCCGTTTGTATTCGGAGTCGGTGGCCATAACCACACAAGATTGACCGTCTTCGATACGGTAGCCGTAAGTTAAACCGGGATGCGATAGGCGCATCGGGTAGATACGGAAGTTGCCGATCTGGCGCCAACTGTTCGGTTCGATGTGGTTGAACTCTAACTGGGCGCTCATGTAGGCGACCGGAACCGGGAAGTAGTAAGGATGCTGCTGCTGCGTCAGGCGCTCGGCCAGGTCATCGAAAGGGCTGTAAAAGGTGAAGTGGTTGGTTGGCACAAAGGCCGGCCTGAAAAAGGGAAAGCCCTGGATGTGATCCCAATGGGTGTGCGTCATTAGAATATTGGCGCGACCATTGTCATCGGGGCCAAAGCCATTGTTCAGCATATCGAGACCCAACAGCCGGATGCCTGAACCGGCGTCGATAATGAGCAGTTGGTCGCCTGAGCGAATTTCGAGGCAGGTGGTTTCGCCACCCACCGGCTGCTGCAAATGGAGCGGCAGTTGATCGAGATAGCGCTCGAGCACCGCCTCATCGCTTAGATCCAGCCCTGCGGCCCCGGTAAGAATCTGGCGGTATTTACTTTTTAATGCGCTAGCAGGAAGTGATGTGGGGATAGAACCTCTCGTTCCCCAGAATTTGATAAGCATGCCTTAACTCCAATAGATCGCGTTCAGTCTGTCCAGTCTTATTGCCTCTATTATACAGTATAAAGGTTGCAAAAAACTTGCAGATGATCAACAAGCCACTAGTAAATTTGTCTTATCGTAATACCTTCAGGCCGATAATTGTTTAGGCTCAATATAGATTCCAAGGAGGTCATAGAAATGGAGGCAAGGGTCATGCCCGAACGTCTTTATCGGGCAGACAACCGGTCTTAGGGCGCTAGATTCCCGCTAATCTTGTCCTCTCGTAGGCGGGGAAACATGCGGGCATGACATCA
>JAGRBY010000406.1 GCA_020433835.1 Anaerolineae bacterium
TCAAAACCAGCAACGTCTCGATCAACGCCGTGCCGGACGAGTGTACCATTTTCATCGACCGCCGCATGACGTTCGGCGAAACCCAAGAAGGCGTCATCGCCCAGCTAGAGTCACTCATTCCCGCCGAACACAAAGCCGATTTCACCATCGAACCGCTCTTCTACGATGAACCCAGCTACACCGGCTTCGTCTTCCCTGTCGATAAATATTTCCCCGCCTGGGCACACGATGATGATCACCCCTATGTTCAGGCCGGTCAAAAAACCCGCCAGGCCATCGGCTTATCTGACGCGCCTACCGGTCGCTGGGAGTTCAGCACCAACGCTACCTATTGGGCCGGCAAAGCCGGTATCCCTTCCATCGGCTTTGGCCCCGGCGACGAAAGAGTCGCTCACACTACGCTCGATAGCGTTCCGTTAGATGAAGTTGTCAAAGCGACAGAGTTCTATGCGCTGCTGCCGGCGGTGTTGAAGGAGGGATAAAGTTCGGTTACAATTGAGGGATGAAGTAGTAAGGCTAAGGCTGAGGCTAAGGCTAAGAAAAAGCTGAGTTAGGCTCGACCTTAATAAAACCTACTGGGAGTCCCCTATGAGTTATGAAGATTTCAGCAAGATGCCGGTTTGGCAAACAGGATTTCAACTTGTACTGGATATATACAAAACGACAAAAACATTTCCATCGGATGAGCGATTTGGTTTAATCTCCGATATCCGACGCACAGCAAACTCGATTGTTCATAACATCGCCGAAGGTTTTGGGCGATACGATGCCAAAGATAAAACCCGCTTTTACAAAATTTCAAGAGGCAGCGTTTATGAACTTATGAGTCAAATTCTAGTCAGCCACGGCCTAACTTACATTAACGAAAAAACTCGCGACAACTTAATAATTCGTTGCAAAAAGATCATCGGCGAATTAAATGCTATTATTCGCACGTTAGAAAAAGGCTAAGGCTGAGGCTAAGGCTAAGGAAAGATATTTCAGTATATCCCGCTTGACGTGATCCAGATATTCTATACGAATCACGCTATGTGGGATGTGCTCAGATATTTTTTACCTTAGCCTTAGCCTTAGCCTCAAAAACGAAAAACCCTTAATAAGGAGAACTCATAATGCAAACCCACCTTCGTGGCAAAGACATGATTACCACCCAGGAATGGACCAAAGACGAAATCGATACCATCCTGGATTTAGCCCTTGATTTAAAGCGCTCGCGCGCAGTTGGCCGCGATCACGCCTATCTGCGCGATAAAGTGCTGGCGATGCTCTTTTTCTTCACCAGCACCCGCACCCGTGCCAGCTTTGAGGCTGGCATTGCTCAGCTTGGCGGCCACGGCGCATTTATCGACAGCACCACCACCCAGATCAGCCATGGCGACACGGCCAAAGAGATCGGCGAGATTTACGGGCGCTACTTCGACGGCATCGCCATTCGGCAGTGTGACTGGAACTTTGGCAACAAGTACATCACCGAAGTGGCCGAGGCCAGCCGCGTGCCTGTTCTCAATATGCAGTGCGATGTCTACCACCCCTTCCAAATTTTGGCCGATCTGATGACCATCATCGAGAAAAAAGGCGATCCGCGTGGCAAGACCATTGCCGTGAGCTATGCCTACGCCAGCAGCTACCAAAAGCCGCTCAGCGTACCGCAGAGCCTCATTTTGCTGATGTCGCGCTACGGCATGAACGTCCGTCTGGTTCACCCGCCGGAATTTAAGCTGATGCCCGACATCGTCCAGCAGGCCGCCGATAACGCTAAAGCCTCGGGCGGCAGCTTTGAAATTATGGACGACATGGACGCCGGCTTCAAAGACGCCGACATCCTCTACCCCAAAAGCTGGGGCTGCTGGGTTACCACCGAAGACGAAGCCGAGAGCGTCGAAATCGGCAAACAATATGTCGATTGGATCACCGACGAACGCCGCATGGCTCTGGCCAAAGACGACGCCATCTACATGCACTGCCTCCCCGCCGACCGCAACATCGAAGTCACCGATGGCGTCATCGACGGCCCCCAATCGGTCGTTTACGATGAAGCCGAAAACCGCCTACACGCCCAGAAAGCGGTTATGGCATTGACAATGAGTTAAAAGAGGTGAGACTGGAGATTGGAGACCAGAGACTGGAGATTGTAGGCTACATAATCTCTCAATCTCCAATCTCTAATCTCCAGTCTCTACTTCTTAGCCTTCTTTTATCTTTTAACACATCAGGAGACACACACTCCATGCCCAACAAAATTGCCGTCATCGCGATTGGCGGAAATTCACTAATTAAAGACTCAAAACACAAAACCATTCCCGACCAGTATCAGGCGGCGGGGGAGACGGCTTTGCACATCGCTCATCTGATACAGGCCGGCTGGAACGTGGCGATTGGGCATGGCAACGGGCCGCAGGTCGGTTTTATTCTGCGTCGTTCGGAATTGGCCGCCCACGAATTGCACGAAGTACCGCTCGATGTCTGCGGTGCCGACACCCAAGGGGCCATTGGCTATGCTTTACAGCAGCATCTATACAACTACTTTCGACAGTTAGGTATCAACAAGCAAGCCGTCACGGTCGTTACTCAGGTCGAGGTTGATCCGGCTGACTCTGCCTTTCAAAATCCGTCTAAGCCCATCGGCTCTTTTATGACCAAGGGCCAGGCCATGCGCCGTCAACAGGAAGGTTGGGAAGTAATGGAAGATGCCGGACGCGGCTGGCGGCGGGTCGTGCCGTCTCCCCGCCCGCTGCGCATCATCGAAGAAAAGATCATCAAAGATTTGATCGCTACCGGCATCGTTACGATTGCAGCCGGCGGCGGCGGTATCCCCGTAGTCGCCGATGAACAGGGTAACCTGACCGGCGTTGCGGCCGTCATCGACAAAGATCTGGCCGCTTCGCTGCTGGCGACATCGCTGGGAGCCGATTTATTCATCATCAGCACCGGTGTCGAAAAAGTGGCGCTTAACTTTGGCAAACGGAACCAAACCTGGCTCGATCACTTGACGTTGGCGCAAGCGAAAGAATACTTACAGGCCGGCGGCCACTTTGCCAAAGGCAGCATGGCCCCTAAAATTCAGGCCGTAGTCGAATATTTGGAAAACGGCGGCCAAGAAGCAGTTATCACCAACCCAGAAAACATCGAAAGGGCTGTGGCTGGTGAGACGGGAACGAGAATAACGAAATAGTGCGTAGAAAAAATCCTAAATACGCACTACGAACTACGCAATACCAGGTTAAACCTATGTCTAAGCAAAACACAATTGACCACATCATGCATCTCAAATGCCTCATTTGCGGCAAAACATACGCTCCGGGCGAAATCGATTACGTCTGCCCCGATCACGGCACCGAAGGTATTGTCGATGTCGAGTACGACTACGATCTTATGGGTCGACGCATTAGCCAGGGCGATTTGTTGTACAACAGCAACAACTCGATCTGGCGCTATAAACCGCTGCTGCCGATCGAACGGGACAGCAAAGTACCGCCGCTAACGGTCGGCTGGACACCCTTGTACCGCACCCGACAGCTTGCCGCTGAGTTGGGGCTAAACGAGCTATGGATCAAAGATGATGGTCGCCTGCCGACAGCTTCATTCAAAGATCGAGCCAGTGCCATCGCGGTAATCAAAGCGCAGGAACAGCAAGCCGAGATGATTGCCGTCGCCAGCACCGGCAACGCAGCGGCGGCGCTAAGCGGGTTATGCGCCAGCGTCGGCCAGCCGAATATCATCTTTGTGCCCGAAACTGCGCCGCAGGCCAAAATCGCTCAACTTTTGGTCTTTGGCTCGCAGGTGATGCTGGTTAAAGGCAGTTATGACGATGCCTTTGAACTGTGCCTCCAGGCCGCCACCAAATATGGCTGGTATAATCGCAACACCGGCTACAATCCCTATATGACCGAAGGCAAAAAGACGGTCAGCTACGAAATTTGCGAGCAGCTCGGCTGGCGTGCGCCTGACCGTATTTTTGTGAGCGTCGGCGATGGCTGCATTATCGGCGGCGTTCACAAAGGCTTGAAGGATTTGCTCGAGTTGGGCTGGATTACCCATATGCCAAAGCTAATGGGCATCCAGGCAGCGGGCAGTGCTTATTTGTACGAAGCCTGGAAAAACGACGAAGATGTGCTGACCAAACCGCCCATCAAAGCCACGACCGTCGCCGACAGTATCAGCGCCGGACTGCCGCGTGACCGTCTCAAAGCGATGCGAGCCGTGAAAGAAACACAGGGAGCCTTTATCTCCGTGACCGATGAGGAGATTTTGGCGGCGATTCCGACTCTGGCTCGACCCACCGGCATCTTTGCCGAACCGGCCGGCGCAACGGCCTACGCCGGTTTAATCAAAGCCGTCAATGAAGGGCTGGTCTCGCCCAACGAGCGAATTGTCGTCATCAACACCGGCAACGGCCTTAAAGATGTCGCCAGCGCGATGAAAGCGGTTGAGCAGGTCGGCACCCAAGCCCAGCGTGTCGAGCCAAACCTGGCGGCTTTAGAACAGATAATTTCGTATTGATAGTGCATAATGCGTAGTTTGTAGTTAAAACTGGTCAATACACACTACGAACTACGCACTAATTTCAGCAACTGTCACCTATATTACAAGGATCATACCATGATTGATTTAACCATTCACGAAGAAGCACTCGCCCGCTCTGTTGAACGAGCTAAAGAGCGTAATATCATTATCCCTACCTTCGAACAACAGCGCCATCCGCAGCGGGTGCCTCAAAATATCGTTGGAGCTTTAAAAGGGGTCGGTTTGTGGGATGTCAACCCGCTCAACCTGTTCCGCATTACCTGGCACAATGCGCCGGTGGCCAACGGCGGCGGCTATGGGCCGGTGACGTTTTTGGAGTTCCCCAAAGCGTTAACCGGCGTCGATGCCCGAATTGTGGCCCCGGTCGGCAAATGGTTTCCCACCGGTGCGCACAAAGTGGGAGCCGCCTTTGGCTGTCTGGTACCGCGACTGGTGACCGGCCAATTCGATCCGACCAGCCAAAAAGCCGTCTGGCCCTCGACCGGCAACTATTGCCGCGGCGGAGCGTACGACTCGGCGCTGTTGGGCTGTCAGTCGATTGCCATCTTGCCGGAAGGCATGAGCAAAGAGCGCTTCGAGTGGCTGGAGTCGGTGGCCGGTGAAATTATCAAAACCCCCGGCAGCGAAAGCAACGTCAAAGAGATTTTCGACAAATGCTGGGAACTGCGCCGCTCGGGGCAGGATTTGGTTATCTTCAACCAGTTCGATGAGATGGGCAACTACCTCTGGCACCACGAAGTCACCGGCCCGGCCATGCACGAGGTCTTGGAACAGATTATGGGCCCGAACGATACCTATCGCGGTTTCATCTCCGCCACCGGCTCGGCGGGCACGATTGCCAGCGGCGATTACCTGAAAAAACAGTTCCCCGGCAGCAAAATCGCCGCCAGCGAGGCCATGCAGTGCCCCACCCTGCTGTGCAACGGTTTCGGCGAGCACCGCATCGAGGGCATCGGCGACAAGCACGTCCCCTGGATTCACAACGTCAAAAACACCGATATGGTCATCGCCGTTGATGATGAAGCCCCGGTCAGCTTAATACGCTTGTTTAACGAACCCGCCGGCAAACGCTATTTGGCCCGGCAAGGTGTTGCCGGAGATCTCATTGACAACCTCGATTGGCTAGGCATCTCCGGTATCGGCAATATCTTAGCGGCCATCAAATTTGCCAAGTATTATGAGTTGGGCGAAAATGACGTTGTTCTAACCGTCCTGACCGACTCGATGGAAATGTACCAGAGCCGACTGGCCGAAATGAACGAAGAGCGCGGCGAGTTCACCGAACTGGATGCCGCCGGTGTCTACCATCGTTATCTACTCGGCACCACCATCGACTATGTTCAAGAGTTAGGTTACTACGACCGCAAACGCATCCACAACCTCAAATACTACACCTGGGTCGAGCAGCAGGGTAAGACGTACCAGGAAATTCAAGCCCAGTGGTATGATGACAACTACTGGAACGACATCCCCAAACAAATCGGCGCAATTGATGCCTTGATTCAGGAATTTAACGCCAAAACCGGGCTGGGGTAAAACAAATATTTGGAGCGACAAAGCCGGCTTTGTCACTCAGACAGGTCAAAGTTTTCTTTGCCGCTCCAAACGTACATTTTTAGAGAGGAGCGGCAGCCTTATGGACAGACCAATCTTGATTCCAGGTGAACTTGTATCCCTGTTACAAGAAGCCCAGCATGTTGCCGTCTTAACCGGCGCCGGCGTCTCCGCCGAGAGTGGCGTCCCCACATTTCGCGACGCTCAAACCGGGTTGTGGGCCAAATACAACGCCGAAGAGCTAGCCACTCCTCAAGCTTTTCGGCGCGACCCCAAACTGGTGTGGGATTGGTACGCCTGGCGGCGCGAGTTAGTCAGCCAAGCCGACCCGAACCCCGGCCATTATGCCCTCGTCGAATTAGCCAAGCTCGTTCCCCAACTAACGCTCATCACCCAAAATGTCGATGGCCTCCACCAGCGCGCCGGCAGCAACGACGTGATCGAGTTACACGGCAGCATTACGCGCATCGTCTGTTCGCACGACCGCCGCGTAGCAGAGACTTGGCCGGAAACCGATGACGTTCC
>JAGRBY010000407.1 GCA_020433835.1 Anaerolineae bacterium
ACACCAGTCTGTTTGTCGTCCGAAAACAAAAGCCAATCCCCCTCCCCCGCGATAAAGCGCAGCAGCACGAGCGCCGGGCTTTTGCTCATAAAGGCCAGCCCGCCAAACATACCGGAGGCTACCAGCCAGTGACGCCCGGCCTTCTGTCCCCAAAAAACCAACGCCGTCATAATCGACAGCGTCATAAAGGTCGTACTGAGGGCATCGTGGTGGATAACGCGCGAGAGGGCGATATGAAAGGGACTTAGGGCGATGAGCAGCGCCCCCACAAACGCAATGCTGCCGCCAAAGAGCCGTCGGCCCAGCCAAAAAATCGCCACTACCCACAGCGACACGATAAAAACCGTGCCCATACGCTCTGGGATGATGAGGTTGGGGTCGAGCGGGTTGGTTGAGGCGTTGACCACATAATCATACAGTGACACGGTGCGGCGCTCAGGCAGCCAGCTCAACCAAAAGCCGAAGCTGCCGGTCCACATGGTGGTTACACCGGGGTGTCCGGTGCGCAGGGTACAGGCCAACCCCTCGGCTACATAGTGCCAGGCCTCAACCACAGAGTCGCACTGGTAGGCCGGGTTAATCAACCCGGCCAGAAAATTACGAGAGCGGTCAACCCACAAGAACTCATCGGGCGTAAGAAACCGACCCAGATCAACAACACGCGGTATTAAGGCCGCAAAAAAGAGGAACAGTGAGGTTATGATGCTTGAGCGCAGAATTTTTGATATCATAGCTATTTTCAGGAATTTATTGGGTGTTGTTAGTGGTTAGCCGTTAGCGGTTAGCGGTTAGCCTTACCACCAAAACCCGTCGGAACAAAAAGGCTGACTGCTGCACGCTGATAGCTGACCGCTACAAAAGGTCTATTGGTCTTTTCGAATAAAGGTCCAGGGAACCGTCCAGTAATCAAGGCCATCGGCCAGCTGTAGACGCTGCCCGGTCTCCGGCTGGTAGAGGCCCACAATTACTTTATAGTACCCCGCTTCAAAGCCATACGGCACCGCGATAAGATAGTCATCAACCACAACTTCACCTTGTACCCAACGGCTGGTGGGCCAGGTTCCGTTGAGCGGCTGGGTATCGATACCGGCCATGCGTGCATCGGTTTCGGCCTCCAACAGTTGGGCAAAAACGGTGTAGTCCGGCAGTGGCGCTGTTTCTGCCTGCCAGGCTATCGTCAGGCCGATGAAATCGTGGGTCGGGTTAATCTGGTAGCCGACCAGCCCTATCTGGTCGCCGAAGACAACCGAACCGGCCCGGCTGAGATTGTCGGGCGTATGGAATTGGCGCAGTTCAATTTCCCCCAGCGGCTGACCGTCGACAAGAAGGGCGTAAGGCCCGCGGGCTAAATCATCCGGCACGGCCAGTGTATACCGGCTAACGACAAGTCCGCCGTCGATAGGTATGATGCTGCCCTCGCCCTGGGCCAACACCTGCTGCGGGTCAGCGGCTAATAGCGCTGTTTCTAAGGGAGCCTGTGTCCCGTCCTCTTGCAGATCGCTCAACGCGCTCAACGGCTGCAAAGTAACCGCCGTTCCCGGCGGCGGCGCGGCCTGAGCCGACCAGACCACATCAACCAGCAAAGGCTGGCCGAGCATGCCATATGGGCTTAGAGGCCGGAAAGCCAGCGGCCCGTCGGCCCCCGGCACCGCTTCAAGGGCCGGGCCGGGGTAGACATCGCCATAGTGAAGCCCGTTCAAATCAACCGAGAAAAGCGGGCCGGTAAAGCTGTAATAGTACAGCGCCTCCGGCGACGGTTCGCCCGATTGCCACTGTTTGCTATAAAGCACAACATAGTCCAGGTGGTCGCCGGTAATGTCGGCCAGGCGGCCATCGAAATAGGGGGCAACCGTTGAGGCATACGGCGTACCGACCCGGCTGCCCGGCGCAGTGCGCTGAAGAAAACGGCCCACCTGATCGAGTCCTTCGCCCCACCCATATTTTACCACATGGGGCGCAAGAAAGGGACCACCGACGATGGGATTGAAATAGGTGAAGAAGTAGGGCGCATAGGGCAGCACAACCACCACCGCCGACAGGGTGAGAGTCGCTACGAAAATGGGGTAACGGTGATCGGTGGCGGGTCGGCGTTTGGCCTGGTCGCGGCTGATGAAGCTTTGGTAGAGATAAAGCCAGCCTCCGGCGGCCACAAAGGCCAGCGCCGGGAAGATTGGCAAGATATAGCGGGGGCTGCGCTTGCCGCCGAGAGTCATAAAGAGGGTGAACAGCAGGGCGAAGAGGATCAGCCAGGCGGTGGGCGAAAGCAGCGGTGTTATGGTCGATGGCACTTCCGGCTCGCCGGAGCGGCTTTTGGCCTCATCTGCCGGAGCGGCAGGAGGATTAGCCGGTACGGATTTACGACCAAGCAAGAGAAAGGCGGCTGCGCCCAGGCCAACGGTGACCAAGGGGCTGAGTTTGAAAGCACCGTGAGCGACGTAGTAGAAGGGGCCAAGGTTCGGCACAAGCCAGTAGCTCTCGCTGTCGGCTTCTTCTTGATCGGTGGCTGACAGGAAAGCATTCTCGATAACCGCCCACGGTCGCCCCAGGGGGTCGCCCCAGGCGGCCGGCCAGAGTATGATAAAGGTCAGGTAGGCCGCCAGCCCCCAGACAGCAAGGCGCTTCACCTGGGTCAGGGCCGAGCTTTTGTCCTGCCACAATGAGGCCGCCAGAACCAACCCAGCCAACGGGATCAGAAACAGCGTGGGGGCTTTGGAAAGGAAAGCTAAACCCGCGGCTATGCCGGACAGGATAAAATCGAGATAGACTGGGCCTAAGCCACGCTCCGGCGGCAGCGCAACGCGACAGCCCCGCAGCAGCAGCAGCAGCGCGATGGTCATGACCATCGCGGCCGGGGCATCGTGGCCGATGACGCGCGACAGGGAGATGGTGTGCGGATCGAGAGCGATAAAGATCGCACCCAGGAGAGCCACAGGGCGACCCAAGAGGGGGCGGGCCAGCCGGTAAAGCAAGACAACCGCCAGCGATGTAAAGAGCGCCATCGGCCAGCGGGTCGCCGCTAAAATCGGGAGTTCAGTCCGAAATTCCGGAAGCGTGAGCAGCCAATCGACCAGGGAAGGATCAGAAGGCCCGGAGTGAAAGGCGTGGTAGATGGCCAGCCCGACACCGCCCAACCAGGTGGTGGTAACGGCCGGCGTGAGGTTAACGCTGGTAGCAGCGAAATCGCCTTGCAGCAAAGCCGCCAAAAACCGGGCCGAACGATAGACCCATTTGGCTTCGTCGGCAGTGACGAAACGCTGCAAATCATACACGCGCGGCAGTAGAGCCAGGAGGAATAGACCACAGCCAATCGCCACTTCGGCTGGGACCGAGCTATTGGGGTGGGGGATGGTATTACCCGTTTTTGCCATGGATGGGTATCTTACCACGCCCATCAGCCAGTGGCAAAGCCTTAGCTGCCGTCAATTAGCCCGGCAAGGTTGGTGGCTGGTGGGCAATAAAATGGCCCGACCGGTTGGGGTCGAGCCATTGGCTAGAGGTTGTTTACGAGTGAGGAGGACTCGCAAACCGATTTATGGGTGTCATCCGGCGACCATTACCAGATACCACCGGGGAGCAAAAAGGAGGGAGTGAAGGGATACGGTTGTTATGGCATCCGGGGGGGCATGCACACTATCATTGTAAAACGACCTTCTCAAATAAGTCTCAATTTTAGCTCAGTGCGAAGCTATTTGAGAGCAGTGACAGCCACCGACTTGCAAATAGGTGACTGTCACTGGTGGGAAACACGGTTTTGCTTACAGCGAATGGGCTTCCAGCCCGGCCAACACCAAACTATCGTGTCCTTCGGCAATCTGAAGATAGATGGTTTGCGTTTCGGGCGAAGGCGAGACATCCAGCTCCGTCTTCAACGTTTCTACGCATTGCAGGTATTGGCGGAGAGCCAGTTGGCGCTGGCCGCGGGCCAGGTAGCCCCACATCAGCCAGCGGTGCGCATCCTCGTAGCAGTTGTCGTGGCGCAGCACTTTCTGGCCCAGGTGAATGAGGCGGGTGTAATCTTGCTGAGCCAGGTAATAGTCGCTCAGGCGGCTGGTGACATCAAGATAAATACTGCGAAGATGTTCACGCTGAACGTAGGGCCACTCTTCAAAGAGATCGTCGGCTAAGAAATCGCCGGCGTACAGCTTTTCGGCCAGTTCGTACACGGCGGCAGCTTCTTTGTGTTTGCCGGCTTGCTCCAGGACGCGGCCGGCTTCGATCCGCTCTTTGAATTCGACAGCATCGATCCAGATATTCAGCTCCGGGTTGAGCAGGTAGCAGTCGTTTTCAAACAGAATCGGCGAAACATCGGAGTCTTTTTGGCGTAACGTATGGCGCAGGCAGTAGATGGCTTGATGCAGATTTCGCCGGGCGGACTCAATACTGGCATTGGGCCAAAAGAGATCCATGAGCACGTCTTTGGGCACCGGCCGATCATGATGGGCCACCAGATACTTGAACACAGAGCGAGCTTTTTGGCTGTTCCATTCAGAAATGCTTTGATTATCGTAAAACAGTTGAAACTGACCAAAGCAGTAGATTTTGAAGTCGACTCGGATACGTGGGGCCGGTACTTTGGCGGGGGCGGGCCGATCGCCGGTTTGGTTGAGGATGCGCTGCAACTGCTGGCGCAGATCCAGCTCTAGCTGGCCGGCCTGCTCGGCCGACTGGCGACAGCGCTGGACTTCGGTTTGGTATTGGCCGCACAGGCGGCACAGATGCTCGGCTACCAGCAAAACCTCAGAAACAAGACCGGCTGTGTCCGTCCGGCTCTGGGCTTTTTTGAGCAGCGTTATGACATCGTGATAGCGACCATCTTCCAAAAACCTATCAATTATCGACCACACGTTATCCCAATCGAAACTTTTATCACCGCTTTGTGATTGTACAGCAAAGAGTTCTTCCACAAGCTTCTCCAATCGTGAAGTGGTTTCATTAGGCTTAAAGTTAGAATTCTTATTCCATAGGTCATGATAACTGTTCATTGTTGTACCCCTTTCTATAACTATACCGAGCCATTGACTGATGTAACGCACTTCATTCGAGGTCATCATTCATCGAGCTACATCATTGGCCTTATAGTATCAAAAGTCATCTCCGAGAAGGAGGAAACATTGCTCCGAGTTTACTTCGAGAGTTCGGAAAGCTGGGTGCGTCGTTTCTACATGTATTTTTAAGCCATTCCTTAACACAAAATAGTCCGAATTACCTAGGGGCTAAAGGCTATTGGTGTGCTTTAAAGCATAGACTCGTTTACCTATTTGTGTTATCATAAAAATTGGGTCTCTAACTTTTATTACAACTTATCCACTGCCAAAACTTCTTCGTACAAATATATACTGCACAAACCAACCGACCAGATTAAAAACCCTATAGCCGTCTCTAACAAACCTTCGTTATGGATAAGCCTGTCCAAGCGGGTTTGGTTATACACGTATGCTTACAAGACCAGGGGAGAGCATTATGACTCGATCGGAAGATAAATTTGCCGGTTTATTGACAGAGGGCGTACATCTCATCCGCTTACGAGAAGCAAAGACAATTCAGATTGTGCAGGATGAACTGGGCTACGCGCTTGGCAGAGAAGGGGGATCGTCGATTGAATATTGGCGTAAAGGGCATATCCCCCCCACGCTGGCTGATATCGAAAAATTGAGCCAAGAGATTGTAACCCGCGCCGGATTGCAGCGCGACTGGCTTAAACAGTTTCTGGCCAGCGCCGAGCATCCCTACCCCGACCGTATCTGCGATCAATTTTTCCCGCAAACTGAATCCGTGGCCTCGACCGTTGTCACTAACGGCCAATTACCGTTGGCCGGCACAACTTCTTTTGACTCTGATCCTTTCATCGTCGGGCCGCCCATCACGCGACCGCGCCATTTTTTTGGGCGCAACGTTGAAATTCGGCGTATTTTCAGCTTGTGGAAACGTCGACCGCTTCAAAATGTAGCCATTATCGGCCCCAAACGAAGCGGCAAAACATCGCTGTTGCATTACATCAGGGCCATTACCACGACTCCGGCTAACCAGGTACGTGCCGATCAAAACGTTCACTGGTTACCCAACCCCAAGCAATATCGCTGGGTCTTTGTCGATTTCCAAGATGCACGCATGTGCCGTCGCGAACGGTTGCTGAGCTATCTTCTCACCAGCTTAGAGTTACCCTTGCCCGACGCAAACACCTTAGAATGTTTTATGGATGTGGTCAGCACGCATCTACAAACGCCCACCATTATCTTGATGGATGAAATCGGAGCCGCGCTCCTGTCACCGGAGTTAGATTTACAATTTTGGGGCAGCTTACGCTCGTTGGTGAGCAATTCAACCGGCGGCAACTTGGCCTTTGTCTTGACGGCTCATGAAACGCCGGCACTTTTAGCCCAGCAGGAAGGCAAGCCGTCGCCCTTCTTTAACATCTTTGGTCACACCTTCAAACTAGGGCCACTCAAAGAAAACGAAGCCCGCGCCCTGATCGCCGGTTCTCCGCGCCCCTTCAGCGAGGTAGACACCGACTGGATATTGAATCAAAGCGGCTGCTGGCCTTTCCTTCTGCAAATTCTGTGCCACGCCCGCTTATGCGCTCTGG
>JAGRBY010000408.1 GCA_020433835.1 Anaerolineae bacterium
ATGCCCGAATGTTTTTATCGGGCATCCACTTGGCGCAAACGAATGGATTCCCGCTAAAAGCATGCAGGAATGACGCTCAAAAATCTCGAAAAACTTATTTAACACTGTACTTACACCCGTTACCTATCTGCGTTATAAATATTCTACAAACCGGTTATTTTCATCAACCAACAGCGCCCGGGGTTCGAGCGGTGCGTCGGTGAGTTCAAAGCCCATAATTATTATCTCATCACCGGCTTTTATCAAGTGGGCGGCTGCGCCGTTCATACAAATAATGCCGGAGTCTCTTTCGCCAACAATAACATAGGTTTCCAGCCGTGCTCCGGAAGAATTGCTGACAACAAGCACTTTTTCGCCCGGCAGCAGGCCCGCTTTTTCCACCAACGTTGCATCGATGGTAATACTGCCGATATATTCTAAATCGGCCTGGGTAACGGTGGCTTTGTGGATTTTTGATCGCATTATCCAACGCATAACGGTTCCTTTCGTGGATTACTGTCTTGAAAAGAGAAATTAGGGAAAGGCTAATTGTTGCCTCCTAATTTCTAACTCTTTATTTTTATTGTCGTTGTTGTCGCGCAGCTTCTGTCGCACTGTCTTGAAAAGAGAAGGCGAAATGTAAGCCCCGGTTATTATAGCAAATTTTTGTGGGGGGGTTATATTTTTATTGAAGCAAAGGATAAAAGAGAAGATTGCAAGAGGAATTGATCGAATTTTTGGGTTTTATCCGTTCATTTGCGCAGCGGTTGGGGAGCGGCCTTGCTGTTTAGATGTTGGCCTAAATTATGACAGCAATTGGATGAGAGGCAGCGGTTATTACAGCTATGCACCCTTTTCATAGAATAGCAGCGTATGAAAAGGGTGCATAGTTCAATTAAATCTATCGGATAATTAGAGGTACGTATGTTTTTGTGGGGAAGGACGGAATTTGAGCATCTTGGGTGGCATCAATATCAATCACTTCAGTTTGGCTCGGTAATTCAACATCGGCCCCCGGTTGGCTGATGGCACCGCCGGAATAAACCAAATTAATCCAATCATTTTGGGTTGTGAGCGTGCCCAGACCATTGCTGTTATTAACGTTGTAACTTACGCCCGTATCCGTTTCATCACCGTCGCAATTCCAGTCAACTGCGCTGGCATCTGTATCCGGCGTCATCGTTGAGCCGCAAAAATGGTATGTGCCTAATGATGAAGAGACATTGATGCCGGTAGTTTCATTGAGGTTGGTTTCGACCAAATTCGGCAAACTATAGCGTGAGTAATCGAAGTGGCCGCTGGTTCCGCCAATAAATAAGCCGCGGGTCTGGAAGGCGTAGCTCATCACGCTAAGATAATTCGGTTTCCAGTTTTCGTGGTCGCCCCCACCGTGGCGCAGGCCTAAATTGTGGCCCAGTTCGTGCATAAAGGTGCCACCTTGTTCGTTAGGCGTACCGACCGAATTTGTCCAGCCGCCTAAACTCACAATAAAGTCGCTAGCTCCATTACCAAACAAAGTCCCATTGCGAGAGATACCACTTGTACTACCAAAAGAAGAACATAAGTTATGGGCCCAGATATTGTAATGAAAAACAGCCGCCCGACCGGCCGTGAGATGATCTTGCTTGATAACGTCGAAAGCATCCCAGTTATAAAAGCCGGTACACGTTCCCAGGTTGGTTTGATGCGGTAATGCTTCAGCGTTACTCAATGCGCCCCAGGTAGCATCTGTGCCCCACGTTAGAGGCGCAGTAGCGCCGTAATCTACGTGTAAATGGATGCCGGTTGTGCCATCGGGGTTGGTTACCGGCGCATTATCAAAGGCATCGACAATATTTGCAATGCCTGCGGCGGTGGGTTGGTGCGAATGCCCTCCGCCCACCATATAATCAATTTCTACAAAAACATCTTTGTGTTTCGGGTCGGCACCCATAGCCGGCAAGTCTACAAACTCGTTAACCCCGGCTGATGAAACCGTTAGCCCGTCTGTTTCCCAATCATCCAGTAAGCCATCACCATCGGTGTCAGCCAGCGCTCCGTCGGAGCAATCAGGCGCTTTGCTCCAGAAAAATTTATCAAGAAATACCGATGAGTCGTAGATAGAGTCACCCAAATCTTGAATGGAAAGATACATGTCGATGGTAGCGCCGGGAACAACTGCCGTTTGGGCGCGTAATATCGGGGTTACGCCATCATACGTTGTGCTTGTGGCCGGCAATACGCCAAAAACCGTATTAACCGATATAACGTTGTCTTGGGTGTCGAAGGCGAAATTACCGGGGGCAATAACCTCATAATCTTGCGTTGTTGATAGTGAGGAATTGTTTAACTGCGCGGTGAATGTATCGTTAAAGATGCTGCCTACAAATTCCGGAAATTCTTCAGAATAAAAGGCAAAATCAAAACTGGCACAGTTAATGTCGTTGGGAACTTTTAATTGTAAGTGCAACCGAACTAAATCTTCCCCCTTGTCACTATCAAGGCCATCTAATTCAGTTGAATGATTCTCTTCGGTGTTGGGTAAAGCGGCATCGGCGGCCAATCCTGTAGAAAGAATGGCATAGGTGGTGCCTTCTGTTGGAAACCACGACCCCAGCGGGGTATTACCCACCCCCACGCCGTTTGGATCGCTGCCCATTAAATCGGCGGCTAATAAATCGCTGCTGGGTACGCCCATGGCCAAAGCCAGGCCGGTAGCCGAGGCCGGGTTAATGCTGGTTATGGAAATATCCGATTCTTCGCGGTCATGGGGCACGCGTGGCGGCCATTGGTCCGGTTTTTGGGCCAAAGCGCCCGCGGACGTTATAAATATGGCAAGTCCGGCGACGATGGTAAGTACGGCAAAAAATCTCAATGATTTTAACGTTGTAGTAAACATACAAATCCCTCTCAATGAACACTATTTTTATACTTTACAAAAAAGTAACTCTGGGATAGTTGAAAACGAAGAAATTTCTATTGTAACTGTGGCAAAAGGTATTCTAGAAGAATTTTCGCGCTCTCACGACCTTTGCATTTTAAAGAATTGGGTAAGACACCGGGGTTTTTAGCGTTAAAAAGAGCGCTTTTGGTCGCCAAAGGGTATTAATGCGGTATCAAAACCCTGGTTTCTAAAAACATTAGTAATGATGCGAAAAAAAATGGTTATGCAGCAGTTTAATGCTTATATATTTACGGGATCGCTGCCGGTTTTGAAAGCGTGCTTTCATTGCCGTAATGATCTTCTGCGGAAACAGCATATTCGTATAATGAAAATTGATCTTCGGTTGTTTTGTCACAAAAGTTATAATTTCCCAGGTTATCTCCTTCCATAGCAACCGTAGCTATAAGATTCCATATTTCGGTATTGATGAGCCGTCGATATATTTTGTATGAAACAATAATGTCTGAGCCGGTGCCTGACCACTTTAAATCTGGGCAATCTTGCCGGGAAACCACCGATAATTGGCCGGGCGGGATGGGCATAATTTGGCTATCTTGCTCTAAAGAGAGACCGTTATTGGTATTTTGGTCTTGGGGGGCAGCGTTAGAGGTATTTTCTGCTGGTGGCGTAATAATCGATAGCGACTCAGTGGTTGGTGGAGCCGTTGGCGAGGTTGGCTCGGTAATTGTTGGTACGGGTAATGATGTTTGGGTAGCTGTGGGTAATATTTCCGATTTTGCTGTGGGGAGGGGCGCGGTTGGTAAAGAGGCGGTCTCTTGGGGCGAATTATTGAGTACCGTGGCCGTTGGCTCTACATTATCGCCACAGGCAGTAAGGAGGCCAACCACAATGAGCATTGCTAGCATCGCCGAAAAAAAAAGGGAATAAATATGGGGAAATTTTTGATTATTCATCAGCAATGAACATCCTTCTAAATAAAGGGCCGACATTTTTAGCCAAACCCTGACCATACAAAGAAAAATAGGTAAAAAACAGAAAAAATGTTGTGCCGACTGGTATAAAGACAATAAGATCTTCTATTTGGGGAGGAGAAGCGAAATTGTGTGGGGAAAGAGAAAAAGAAGTTAACCGCTTTAAGGCGCACATTACAGGGATCGTTTTGAAATAAGGGTATGAACAAAGGGAACGTTTATTATTGATGTTAAAGATGGTACGGAGCCGTCTTTAAGCGAAAAGATCATTCAAAGCTGTCGGGGTAGATAAGAGGGGGTAAATTTGTCTTGCTTACAGACCAGCCATCGTGTAATTATCTTCCATATCATCATCATACCATTTTTTTTTGTTTGATGTCCAGCGTTGGTCGTAAAGTTTTGTTTCATTAGCGATTGCGTGTTTCTAACCAACCTTAAAATTATAAAAAAAGGAAAAATTGGCTGTAAAGGGCTTATCTTCTCAGGATTTACGCCGTTCTTAAGGCGACAGTCACTTGGACGCTTAACTATAAGTGACTGTCACCTCAACACACCCTCAATTGTGCGTTACTCGATTGTAAGTCTTCGCCAACTTGACCAATCACCCACATTTTCGCTTTGATCAACGGCTACTACTCGCCAATCGTAAACCAGGCCGCACTCAAGCTCAAATAGGGTTATAGAGGTATCGGATGTCTCTTTTCTGTGGACGATGACCGTATCGCCTTGGCCATAAACTTTTCTTATCTCAATATAATAGCGGTCGATACTATCTTGCAGCCGTTTCCAGGTAAATTGAACTTCTCGATAAAAACCAGGGCAACTGAGCTGTTGATTAGAGGACGGGGTATCTAATTGAGGTTTATTAGGCGGCCAAATGTCTGGCCCAACATAAAGTTTATATAAATTAGAGGTATTGGTATTTTCTCGATTATCAACTGACTTGACTACCCAGGCATACCAATAACCACACGTAACCCGCTGGGTAAATGACTGTATTTTTAGCAGTTCTGAGGCGGGACTCCAATTTTGGCCTTCTTGTTGGATATAGAAGTAATAACCGGCTAAACCCGAGTCGGCATCTGTGGCCGCGTTCCATTCAAAGGTAATTGTTTTTGTTTCACCCTTGTTACAGATAATGGCATCGTTATTTGGCGGTGATACTAATGTGGGTTTGGTCGGGGGATTTTGATCGGGAAGAACTACTGAAAATTTGTTTTTAGGGGACCATTCGCTTCTATTGCCCTCTCTATCCATGGCATTAACGCTCCAACTGTATTCTTTTCCGCAAGTAGCGTCAATAACCATATACGTTTCTTGGACATTAAATTCAATTTCTTTATAGGAGCGTGGTTGAATTTGTACTTCATATCTTGCCACCCCGGAAGGGTCGGAACTGGGCGAAAATTCAAGGCGAACCACTCTTGTATCGCGCCCGGTTTCGCATTCAAAGCGCTCGCCGTTGATGGGACGCGTAATTTGGGGAATAGAGGGTGGATCTCGGTCGGGAGCGGGTGTTGGCGTTAATGTGGCGCTTGGTTGGGGCGTTAGCGTTACGGTGGGGCTGGGGGTGGCTGTTGGGGTAAATGTAGGCGTTGGGGGGGGGATATCGGTTGCTGTTGACAACGCGGTGGCTGTAGCCGTTGGGGGCGATATATCATCGGGGGCCGTTGTCGCTGTAGCCGTTGATACAGCAGCTCTTGTGGAGACGGGCGTTATTGTACCAAATGAGAAGGTTATCGGGGTCGGTTTAGGTTTGCTTTCAGAGGCACAAGCGCCTAAAACCCCGATGAGGGTTATGAATAAAGGTATTAAAGAGTACATTTTCATAAACGGGGCACGGATACCCTGCTTTTTTACAAAATCATCCACATTTCTCTCCTATTTTTTTGTTAAACTGTGTGTGCTGGACGGATTGCTTACGGTTAACGCTGCATTAAACCGTGGTTAGCGGGTATCCCCGGTTTTTCTTGGGGATTTACGGTTTAATGAGGTTGTACCTACTTACCGAATTTGAGAACGTATTTCGTTTTCACATAAAGGTGATGGCGATACAACCTGTGGCAAGTTAACGCGTAAAAATGGTTAGCAATGGCGCAAACCCTGTTTAGGCTGCCAAACAATAAAGCAACGTAGAACTGTATGGGGCTTAATACAGATAATACGTATCCTCTATTTATAACCATTTCTTGTTTGGAAATAGGGCGAGGTATCTACATTATGCGAAAGGGCTTTAGACACAAAGTGGCATTACTTTGCTAATTGTTACAGTGGTATTATCTTACCATTGTTGCTTTTATTGAGTCTACCCTCAATTTTGGCGATTTGTTTCATAAGCCTGCATCCGTTACATCGCTAACCTTAAAAATTGAGAGAAAGGGGTAAACGTGCCAAAAAATCTCCCAGCGCTTATTAAAAAGTGGCGTGTCTTGATCGCTTTAGCTTGACCGACCCCTTGAAAGGACGAAAGCATGCTTGGGCGTTGTCTATAAATAACTTCGGCATGTGAATGGAGATTAGAGATGGGGAGATGAGGAGATTATGCCCATCCAATCTCTTTATCTCCTCATCTCCCCATCTCTAAAAGGCTAAGGGATGAGAATTAATTAACTTACCCAATTCTGTCGGATAATTGGTAATTGGTAATTGGTAATTGGAGACAGGAGATTGGAGACTGGAGATTGAATGCCTAATTACCATTTACTATTACCTATTTACCCAAATTCAAATGTGGAAG
>JAGRBY010000409.1 GCA_020433835.1 Anaerolineae bacterium
GGTAACGCTTTAGATAACGTTATCCTTGGTAGTAACCTGTTGGTTCTTATTGTGCTGTCGATGCTGACCGTAACGGTTACTACAGGAGCGGCCCTGGTGGTGGGCTACAAAATCCTTAAGCTCCCGTTTAGCATAGTGGCCGGGATGGTGGCCATACAGCCGGCTGTCTTCACCTTTGTCGCCGAACGCTCCAAGTCCCACTTACCGAATATCGGTTTCACCATGGCCGTGCCGATTGCTCTGATCGTCAATGTTATTTACGCGCAACTGCTCTATGCCCTGCTTACCCAATTGTAAACGTTTTCAAAAGCTATTGTTAAGTAGTTTTAATGACAATTTAACCCCGCTTTAATTACGGGCTAATCTTCGCTTTACGTGACTGAGTACACTATTTTGTAGAAAGCGTTGTTCATGCATAGCCTGGTGTTCCCTATGGCCCATCGACCTATCTGTCAGGGTAACCGCCGGCGTAATGCGTGGCAGTTTAACCGTCTTACGAATGGTCTATCGGCCCCTACGAGAGAATATCATGCCCTTGAAAGCCAAACGCTGGAAGACCGAGATATGGCTTGAAGATCAATCCCATCCGATCATCATCTATGGCGACTCCCTGGCTTCGTTACGGCAAGCTGCCAAAGCATGGCTACTTGAATATCGTCCCTTGGCTTTTAGCAATACCTTTGCCAACTATACCATTCCCGATCAGCGCAAAAAATACCTTTATTCCGATGGCACCCGTGATCTACCTCTCTTCTCCCTCTACTCTTCAACCGAACACAAGGTGCTGAACACAGGCTGGTACCGCCTACAGGGCGATGCCTTGTTTCCGCAGCCCGTTCGGCTCGATGATTTTGCTCAGGCGGTAAACAGCTTTGTCGAAAAAGACCTCATTGCCGCAGCCGGCCCGGAGTACAAACAGGGAGAGCAAAAACGTGATCCAAGCTGTGCAATGCGCCTCGCCGCACACCCGGTTCTGCTAGCCGCTGCGGTCGGGCTGTGGGCCGCTTTTTGCTATCTGGCCATACCTATCTATGGTGGTTCTGAAAAGAACTTTGTTCTGGCCTCAAGCAATATGCTGGCGGTCTTGGGATTTATTCTTTTGATGACCTTATGCTTTGCCGGAGTGGGCTATGGTCTCTATAAAGGGATGGTCGTTTTGGAATCGACCAAAAAGCGAGATACCTCACCGCCTCAAAAAGCAATCAGATAGAATCCTTATAGTGTTTGGAGTTTGTTATGCCGGCTCTAAAGGAGTTTGCCAACCTCATAACTGTTAATATGGCAGAGCTGGCAGCAATTTATGCCCAAATTCTGGTCGATGACCAGGCCGAGTTCGATGCTCTCTCCGGCAACCATCGACCCGCCTCGGCCCGTGAACTCTTGCGAACCGTGGTCAGGGCGCTTGAACAACATAATGTTCAACCATTAATGATGCTCTTTGAAAAACAAACCGACACCTTCGGCCCGCTGCTCGCTCAGGCGATGCTCGAAGCACTGGGTAAAACGCTAACACCGGTCGCTCCCAGTTTAGAAGCCGGCAAGTTTGTG
Organism: Anaerolineae bacterium; assembly: GCA_020433835.1. The sequence continues at coordinate 1,549 of JAGRBY010000409.1, forward strand.
TGGCATACGCTGGCTCAGGTACGTGCTGACCTTATAGAGCAGATTAGGCGTGCCGCTGTGCCTATCACTGCCTCGCTTACTCAAGCTTCTGACAAAACCGGCTATTTACCTGTAACGCAGGTTCCGTTGACCTCTGACAAAAACGGCTATGCTTTAAGCCGGCTAAGTCACATTCTTCTCACCGAGGTCGCCGATGAGGTTAAGAACGGCACTGATCTTGAGAGCCTGTTTGCCGATCTGGATGAGGAAGACGTTAACCGCACTGTTCTTTCTATCGCTCGGCTGGCCCAGGTTGAGTTATCCATGAACTCGACCCTGGTCGATTTGCCGGTCTATTCTTTCCAGGTCGAAGCCGACAACCTGGTTTGTGAGGTCGAGAAACTGCTTCGAGCCTATACCATTCTACCGGGTGTGATTATTACTCACAATGGTTTGGCTATCGGCGTTATCTCACGCCGTAAATTTTTTGAACAACTCGGCCAATTGTATGGAGTGGCTGTGTTTATGCGCCGCCCCATTCGGTTGATGCTTAACAAAATCAACGCTGATCCCTTACTTCTGCCGGCCGCTTGCCCGGTACCCGACGCCATTGAGCTGACGCTCAATCGCCCTTCAAACTTTGTGTTCGAGCCTATCATCGTGGAGATTGCGCCGCACACGTATCGCCTGCTCGATGTCTATACATTGCTGATGGCTCAATCGAAGCTGTTTTCTAGCTTGCAGCGCCAGCTTCAGTTAACCAACCTCGAACTGGAAAAGCGGGTTGAGCGTCGCACGGCAGAACTGGTGCAGGCCAACACCGACTTAACCGACGAGATTCAAAAACGTCGCCGGGTAGAAAAAGAGCTGATCGTAGCCCGCGATCAGGCACTGGCTGCCAGCCGTTTTAAGACGGAACTTTTAGCCAAGGTCAGCCACGAACTACGCACGCCGCTGGGCGCTATTGTCGGCCATACCGAAATGATCCAGGTTGGCATCCATGGCCCGGTAACCGAGAAACAAGACCAGGTCGCTGCAAAAATTGTCGATAACGCCAACTATTTAGCCGAACTGGTCGGCCAACTGCTCGATCAGGCCCAATCCGAAGCCGGTCAGTTGCAGCTTAAGCGAACAGTCTTTACGCCAGCCAATCTTTTGGATACCAGCTTGTCTCGTTTGGGGATTACCGCTCAAAATAAGGGGCTAACGCTGCACGCCGAAATCGATCCCCAACTTCCGCCGCAGCTCAGCGGCGATCCGGTTCGATTGCAGCAAATAGTGGTCAACTTGGTGGGCAATGCCGTCAAATATACCGAACACGGTCAGGTGCGTGTTCGTCTCTCTTGTTTCGGCGCTTGGCAGTGGGCTATCGAGGTTGCCGACACCGGGCCGGGTATTGCCTCTGAACATCAAGAGCGCATCTTTGAACCCTTTGGCCAGGCTAACCCTTCGATGACGCGTCGGCAGGCCGGTATCGGGCTGGGGCTATCCATTGTCAAGCAGCTTGTGGCTTTAATGGGCGGAAAGATCGACTTAAAGAGTACCATAGGACAAGGGAGTACCTTCACGGTTATATTACCTATCGAACCTATCTTGAAGGAAACGCTATGAACTATCCACTGGAAGAAAAACAAAAACCCCTGGCCTTAATTGTTGAAGATGATGATGAGCAAGTTTCGATATTCGCCGAGGCACTGCGGCGAGCCGAATACGAAACAGAGGTTGCCCAAGATGGTCAGTTGGCCCTGACGCGCTTAGGCGAGATTGTTCCGGATTTGGTTGTTTTAGACTTGCACCTGCCCTATATCTCCGGGCGCGAGATTCTCAGACAAATTCGAACCAACGCTCGTTTGGCAGAAACCCGCGTTATCATAGCAACGGCCGCCCCCAGCACCGCCGATATGCTCCGCCACGAGGCTGATCTGGTTTTAATCAAGCCGATAAGCTTTATCCAACTGCGCGATTTGGCAACGCGTATGCGCCCGCCCGACACGGTCGATCAGCTTTAACCCTTCAGCCGGATGAGACTGGTATCTTCTTTTTACCTGACCGCGCCTGAATAAGAGGGTCCAGCTCTAGCCGGCAGACGTTGGGGTTTTCAGGCAGATAGCGAACCGGCGTTTGCTGTCGCAGCCGTAACACCTCAAAGGCCAGTTCGTTGACCTCGGCTGAAACGATGGTTTGTGCCTGACCATTGATGTCTGTCGCTTCAAATTGATAGGCAACACAATAAGAAATCTGGCGGCGGGCGTCGGCTGATCGCCATAGGTTGACCACCGTAGCCGGAACTACCTGCCCCTGAGTGTACAGCCGCCGAACTTTGCGCCAGTTGCGCCAGCGAGTTGGCAGCAGTACCAGACCAATCGTCAGCATGACCACTCCCAACCCGGCAAACAGCAGCAACGGTTTGAATGGAGATACAAAGTATGGCTCTAAAACGGATATTTCCGGGGCGTAAGCCACATAGCGTACGGTTATCGTTTCGCCTGGGGTCATAGGCCGGACGTGTTTGAGAGGAATGGCGTGTTGACCGGTATAAACCGTTGTCTCATCCGTACTAAACTGAAAGATATGCGAGACCCACAGCGGCCCAGAGTCTTGCCGCAGGATATGACCTGAAGTAACTACCCCCGACTGCTTAAGCTGCCAATAGCGATACCAGTCTGGTCCCAACGTAAAGGTGCACAGCATCAGCATGACCAAACTACCCACCGTCCAGACGGTGCAAAAAACCAGCAGCATACTCTCCAACGATCCGTCGGAGGGGAGATGCGGTTGTGGACGCGGCAGCGACTCAAAGGTGCTCATCTTCCTATCCAATTTTGCTAAAGAGATTTATTGAATCAGAGTCTGAAAACGGACTTCGGCCCGAATGGTATCAAAGTCGGGATCGGTCTGGGCCTGGCGTATATCAATCCCTCTTTCACGTGCTTGCTGTAAGTAGGTGATGGCTTCATCAACCTGATGCTGTCCGGTCAGCAGGCAAGCCATATTGTAGAAAGCACTACCGTCATACGGGTCGAGTTCAGCCGCTGCTTGGTAGTCGGCCAGCGCAGCTTCGGTTTGGCCCAGATGATGATAGGCCGTGGCCCGGTTGTAGTAAGCCGTCGCGGCTGACGGATTATGGTCGATGATGGCATCGTAATCAGCAATGGCCTCGTCAAAACGGTCTTGCTGCATCAAGAGCTGGCCTCGCTTCAGCAAGAGCGGCTCCTTTTCCATCCCCAGCCCAATGGCTTCACTATAATCGGCCAGCGCCTGGTCTACATTGCCCAGCTTCAGGGCCGCATCACCGCGTCCCACAATAGCCGGGGCCAGGCTGTTGTCCAGCCGCACGGCCTGGTCAAAGTTAACCCAGGCACGTTTATCATCGCCTTGCCGGCTGTAAACCAGACCTCGCCCCAGCGCCGCCCGCGGATCGCGTGCATCGTAACGGATGGCTTTGGCAAAGTCGGCCAGCGCCGCTTCGTCATTATTCAGGTGATAGTAGGCCAGCCCCCGGCTTAGATAGTTCTCGGCCTCGTCTGGCTTCAGTCCAATCGCCTCACTCAAATCGGCGGCGGCGATTTCGTATTGGCCTTGCTGGTAATGCAGCAGCGCTCGCCCGATGAATGCTCGCGACTCGCGGGGCCTTTTCGCCACAACTTCATTATAATCAGCCAGCGCCCGCTCAGTATCACCGATGGCCACGTAACATCTGGCTCGGTTGAGATACACCACCACATCATCGGGATCAAGAGCAATCGCGGCGGTGTAGTCGGCAATAGCCCCGGCATAATCCTCGCGATTGACTCGAATGCCGGCTCGACCATACAGCGCCGCCACATCGTCTGGCTCGACCTGCAGGATCGCCTCGAAATCAGCCAGGGCCAGTTGCTCTTGCCCCATCTCGGCATAGGCTTTGCCCCGGTTGTAAAAGGCGCTGATGTAGTGCGGATCGAAGCGCAGCGCCCGACTGTAAGCCGCAGCCGCTTGAGTGTATTCTTCTTGCTGAAACAAGACGTTGCCCTGCCCTACATATGCCCGGCTGTGCTCCGGGTCAAGCCGAATAGCTTCATTATAATCAGCCAGCGCCTGCTCATAGAAACCCATCCGGCGATAGAGATTGCCGCGTTGGTAATAGGTATCGCCCTCGTCGGGTAGCAGCCGGATTGCCTCGCCGTAGTCGGCTATGGCTGCTTCATAATGGCCGGCCTTGGCATAGGCATTCCCCCGGTCATAATAGGCCTCGCCGTCAGCCGGGTTGTTATCGATGTGTTGAGTATAATGAGCGATCTGTTCTTCGTTGTTGGTCATAGAGGTTTTTCCTACTTAGTTCTGGTCGTCGCTTAACGTCCAGGCACGCTCAACAGCTTCACGGGTTACCTCATAGCCAAACCCGCGTCGGCTAAGAAAGCTCATTGCCTTGCGCTTAAACGTTTCCTCATCAAGCCTCTGCCACTGGCGCAGCTTTTTTTCAAGAGCCTGCCAGGCCATGGCTTCTTCATCAACCTCTTCCAGAGCGTTCTCAATGGCAGCGTCGTTTAAGCCCTTCTGACGAAGCTCGTAGCGCAACGCCCGCGTGCCTTTCGGTTTTAACCGCTCTCTGTTCTCCACCCAGCTTTGGGCAAAGGCTGTGTCATCGACCAGACCCTCTGCGGCCAGCTTGTTGACGGTGTCGGCAATAACGTCCGCCCCATATTTCTTATCACGCAGATAACGCTCGATCTCCACCCGACTCCGCGCCCGAAAGCTGAGATAATTGAGAGCTCGCTGATAGGCTTTATGCCGATCGTCCTGCTGCTTTAGCTGATCGATCTCGGCGTCGCTTAGATCTTGGCCCTTCTTTAACTCCAGAGCCACTGATAGCATGACGCCAAAGGCAAACTTTTCGTCAAGGTAAACGTTAACCCGTTCTTTGTTGCGTTTTTGGATTTCTAATTTGGTAATAGTTCCCGACATTACGTGACATGATAATAAACCCAAGGCAAATATCCAAATAAGCCCATGCTTTGCATTAAATTTAACCAATTTCACCTGTTAGAAGAT
>JAGRBY010000040.1 GCA_020433835.1 Anaerolineae bacterium
GTTTCTTGAGAAAACGCTATCCACTGAACCGGTTGCGCTGCGCGCGTTGGTTGAGGGTGTGATCGATACAACCCGCCCCCTCGCCCAAAACCTGGGGGTATCAGTGACGTGTGCCATTCCAGATAAATCCCCGCCGTTAAATGTACAGCTCACAACGGTACGGCAGGCCCTTCTATATATCATCACGACGGCCATCCGTTTTACGCCGCAAGGACATGTTGAAATCAACGTAGAGACGTTGCCTGGCTGGGGAAATATTGGCCTTCAGATTAAGTCACAGCAGGGCAGCGATTCTTTGGTCGATGCCGAGCGCGGCAAAGAACTTGAATTTGCGGAGAAACTTTTGGAGATGTCCAAAGGGGAACTTGACGTGACAATCGACTCAACGGCCGGCACCCCTTTCATTGCCAACGTCATTCTGCCTACGACCCAACCGATACCGGTTTTAGTGGTTGATGATAATCCCGATTTGCTGGGGCTGGTGCAGCGTTATTTATCGAACACGCGCTACGAGTTTCACGGTACATCGGACCCTCAGGCCGCGCTCCCTTTAGCCGAAGAATTGGCCCCCGAGATAATCCTCTTAGATGTGATGCTGCCCGGCCTGGATGGCTGGGAACTGGTGGGCCGGCTGCGCGAACATCCCCAAACGCAGCGATCCGCAATAATCGTCTGTACCGTACTCCCCCAAGACAAACTTGCTTTAACGCTGGGCGCAACCGATTTTATTCGTAAGCCTATCCGCCGGAATGCGCTGTTGACGGTTTTTGATCGGCAGATGGAGCAATTGTCGAAAGAAGCATTGCCGTCTGCTTCGTAAAGTTCAAAAGTTCCCCTGTCGAAAGGCCGCCTCGCTTGGTGACCGCAAAAACATGGCTGGCTAGCGGTTGGCTGGCCGGATCATTAGCCGAAATGACGATGACCGGAATATTCTGCAGCTCAGGATCACCGTTACGAGCCTTGAGAAATTCAAAACCGTCCATTTCAGCCATCACCAGATCAAGCAAAATCGCATCCGGTTTCTCATGACGAAGAACTTGCAGAGCCTCCCGCCCGTTTTTAGCGTGGAAGAGTTGATAACCGCGCTCGGGTGATGTCACCATCCGCCGGTAAAGGCGAAACATTTCTGGTTGATCGTCTACAATCAACAGCGTTTTAAGCGGTTGCTTTAATCGATCTAATGTTGCCAACAATAGATCGCGCGAAACCGGCTTCATCAAATAATCAAAAGCACCTAGCGACTTGTTAACCTCAGCCGGATCGGGTAGGGAACAGATAATCACAGGAATGCCGTTGGGCAGTTCGGTGTGCTTAAGGCGCTGAAGTGTCTCATCGACCGACGGAGCATTGATGATGAGGGCGGTACTGGGATCGAACATAAGCTCTTGCGATGCCTGCGCCAGACCGGACACCGATACGATTTCAGCATCGTCCAGATAGCGGGTAAGGATACGAGGCAGCGTATTACTGTAATCGATTACAACAAAACGCGGCTGGGCGACCCCTTTGGGCACTGTTGAGGGTCGGGTACGCTGTCTATACTCCCAATTGGGCTGAACCCAGCGAGTCAGTTCACTCTGTGATGGCATAGGCAGGGCAATTGGCAAGCGGAAAGAGAAGGTTGTCCCCACCCCTGGCGTGCTGTCCACCCAAATATCACCGCCATGTAATTCAATAAACCGTTTGCTGATATTTAACCCCAGACCGCTGCCGCCATATTGTTGGCGAACTGAAGAGGAAAGCTGTTGAAAGGGTTGAAAGAGCTTATCCTTGTCTTCCTCAGCAATCCCTGGGCCGGTATCGGTCACGGTTACAACCAGGTCCTGTTCTTTCTGCACTGCGCGTATCTGTACGCCCCCTTGCTCGGTGAAGCGTCCGGCATTACTCAGCAAATTTAATAAGACCTCGCGAATGCGCGTGCGGTCACAGAAAAGCGGGGGCAGGTCTTTCGATACCTCTGTTTTGAGGTATAAGCCTTTCGACTCAAACAGCGGTCGAACCGCCACGGTCGCGGCCTCGACAATCTTATGCAGCGGTGCCTCTGCCTTGGTCAGCGCCATTTGCTCCGTTTCAATTTCGGTTAGATCAAGCACATCGTCAATTAAATCAGATAAATGTTCAGCATTCTTGAAAACAACCGTGAGATCGGCTAATAGAGCCTGGGGTAGGCTAGGGCCATAAATTTCGGGCGATTGCAAGATAACCTCGCTGTAGCCAATAATCATGTTCAGTGGGGTACGCAGTTCGTGGCTGACGTTGGCCACAAATTCCTCTTTAACCCGTCGCGCTTCTTCGGCTACCCGGCGCAAGCCCCGAGTCAATTCGTTCATGCGGGTGAGTTGTTGATTGGCGTGAGATAGGTCGTCGAGCGCTTGCTGCAATTCTACCTTGCGAGTCCGTGCCTCTTCCAGCAACGTTTGAGCCTGTTGAAAGTAATTCCACGACCACTGAGCGAGCTGCTGGACCGGATAAAAAGAGGCGACCATCAAACCTACTATCATCCAAATAGTGACTAAAAGGGTCATGGTCATGGCTAAACTTATGTCGCTCATACCAAAAACAGATCCGATTAACAGGAGAACGGTTTCGCCCATAGCCGCCGTAAGCGCAGCCGGCAGGCCAATCAAGACAGCCCCCAACACCGGAGGAACAACCATGAGGGTCAATAACTCTGGTGTTGCCCACCAAGTGTAACCTAGCCAAATCATGCTGGTAAAGGCAATAACAAAAAAACATTTACCTCCCACATCATTTTGGTTGATGAGCAGCCAGGTCATCCCTAAAACACCATAAAATAGCAGGAAAAAGACCACCATTTCTAGCTCTAAGGCACCCCACAGCAGCTCGATGATAAAAATTGTTGGAACACCCAAAGCCGCAAGGGGAATAATGACCCACATCGGTGAAATACGCACCTCTGCTGCAATGCTAGACAGAGATTTATTCATGATTACCTCACAACGTTATCGTTACCGGAAAAATTTCCCAAGAAGACTCAACTCGTATTTAACCACCTAACGATAGCGATGCCAAATAGCGGAAATGGACCCCAATAACTTTACTTTGCGAGGTAGCGAGGGAGAGATTACAATAAAAACACTGCTTGGGCGACATCTTTTGTTAATTGTATTTTTGATAGTCCTTTTGTAGGCAAAATGAATAAAGTAGAGGTTACGCAGTTGAGCCCATAAAGCCAGGTGACAGTCACTTGAGACACTAAAACCGGCCTTGCTGAAGTAATATACCGCTGCTCATGGCCCATAAGTGACTGTCACCTTTTGAACTGCATAACTCATATAAAGTAGGGATCTATTATGCGTATTGGACGCACGAATGGGATGTCGATTTTCATCCCTTCATCGACAAAGTGGCTGAGCTGGGCTTTGATGTGCTCGAAGTAAATGGCGGTATCGTGGCTACGATGTCGGCTTGGTGAAAACAACCGCATGCCGCCCGGCTATGGCTATATCCCCTGGATAGAGATCGGCTCAGCACTGCGCCACATCAACTATCAAGGCTATGTCGTGATGGAGCCATTCATGATGCCCGGCGGCCAGGTGGCCAGCGACATCAAGGTCTTTCTCAATCTTAGCGTGGGGTTGGATCTGGATGAAGAAGCCCGAAAAGCGTTATTATTTACGCGGGGATTTTTAAAGTAGTTCGTACATGAAGTGAGATGCTAAAAGCCAATAATTTAACTGATGAGATTACTGGCTCATCATATTCCTTTGTCACTCGAAAGGACGGGAAGCGTATAATTCTATACACTACAAGCCATAAAGTTGGTGATTGCCCGATGGATGTCTGCTTCGGTATGTTGTGCTGTTAAGATAAATCGCAGCACCCCGCCCTGGGGGTAATCGGGTGGCTTAAATTGCAGCACAGTCCATATTCCTTTTCGACGCAATTTGCGAGCAGTAATCTCTGCGGCGCGAGGTGTGGCGAATCGAACCGTTTGGATGGGGAAACATTGGTTGGGAGTCAACCTTGCTCCCGCTTTGGCAAGACCGCTTCGAAGGTAGCGGACACGGTTGAGTAGGTCGTAGCGAAGTTTTTCACCACAAATGGTGTGCGTTTGGAGTGCAGATAGGGCCGCAGCCAGCATAGGCAAGGCCGGAGGGCTGCTGTTGGAAAATGTAGCCGCCGTCGCGCGAAGATACGCAATGAAGGCCGCCGGACCGGAGACGAAAGCAATTGGTACTCCAAACGCCTTTGACAAGCTGGCTACATAAACGATGTTCCCTGGCGCTACAGCCAGATGACATGCCGTTCCTCCACCGCCATGCCCGTAAGGCCTGGCCGCGGTCGGGTATTGCCCCAATATGCCAAGCCCATGCGCATCATCGACATAGATGATGGCGTCGAAATTTCGGGCTAAACGCGCCATCTCGGATAGGGCAGCCGGTCGTCCTCCCGAGGAATAGACTCCATCACAGATAATAACTTTGTCCAGAGTTGCATCAAAAGCCTGAAGCATTTTGGTTAGAGCATGACAATCGTTGTGAGGAAAGCGATAGATATGGGCACCGCGCTGGGCTGCCACAGCAGCTCCTTGAACGCTGATGGGGTAGGCTCTTTCGTCAAGCAAAAGTACGCCGTTGGAGCCGGCCAACAGCGGCAGCAGATCGAGGGCTATATGGGTTGTCGAAGGGAAAACCAAGGCTTTATCCTGGCCGACCAGGTTGGCGATAGCCGTTTCGAGTTGCGCCGTCAGTTGATCGGTCGCAAATAAACGGGGTATGCCGAGTGAAGTTCCCCAAGTGGATACTGCCTTAGCAACGGCTTTGATAACATGAGGATGTTGGTTTAGCCCCAGGTAGTTGGCTGAGGCAAAATTAAGGATACAGTGACCCCGAACCTGGATACGGGGACCTGCCACCCCTTCAATGGGCTGCTGCACCAGCCCACCTCTTCCGGACAGCCGCTGTATCAGCCGTGGTTCAGCTTGATTACGCCGAGCTACCAGTTGATCGAGAATCGTCATTGTTTATATGTCGCCATTCAAATTAGGACAGTTATCTCGTTTTTGTACGCAATATCGGTAGGCAACGTTCATTACAGAATAACCACGATCATCCGCTCCAATGTCTCCAATTGGCAACGAAAATCGGACACTTGGCTCTTGCCGACTCTTTTTACAAACGGGGATCGATTTGCAGTTCCCGATGTTGCCTACACTGGTGGGGTACCAATGGACAATTTCTACGAATTACCGCCGTTTCTTTTCTTTTTCTTATAGCTTCCGTGCTGCCGACCATTGGCCAATAGCGAAAAGTCCAACCGTTTGAATTTCCCCAGAAATAACGACGCACATTCTTCAGATGCTGGCCGAGTCGGGCCCGAAGATCGGCTGACTGACCGATAGTAACTAGCCGGTTATTTCGATAAAGCTTATAAATGCCTTTCAGACCAGATTTTACTTTTGTGTAATTCTTCAGCTTTTCATGGGGTGTCCAACGCTGATCGCTTTCAAGTTCGTACTGCAAATGTTTCCGTCGAAGTACCTTATAAGGCTGGCGGCGGCCGTAAAATAAGTGACCCGAAACCCGCCGCCAGCGAAGTTGACCTCCGCATAAAATTGGGCAGACAACGTGATAGTGAGGCAGACCCCGTGAGGGATAGCGGTCGTGAACAATTCGGCAACCTGAACCAACCCTTGTCGCTTGCTGTAAAGCTGCATGCCTCGCTTGGTCGCGGCTGGGAAACCAATGATTATCGGCTCCCGGTATACCGAGGTGATCAAATTCGATATAATCTGTTGCCGGCCAACCTGCTGGATAATGTTTGTAAAGTCGATTCCTAATGTCAATGGTGTTGTCCATGCTGCCTCGCACATTTGATGAGCAATCGAGCCGATTACGCATAAAAGAAACCTCCTCAAGCATTGATGCTACTAAAGGATCAGTCATCAAATAATTTGAGCAACCTAACAAAAGATTGAGATTGGAGAATTAGCCTTAGAAATCTCCTTAGCACCTTATCTCCTCATCTCCATTTTGCTATTGCGGAAGTTATTTGTTTGCGAATCCTAAGCAAAACCGGCTGTTCTCACCTAACCCAGTTCTAGCTCCCACTCAGCCTCTCTCTTGGCTAAGTCTGATGTTCTGCCGTTTCGATGAATGGGTGCCCGTAGTCGGGGCCGGGTAATGCCCAACGCCTCGGCGCTGGTTAGCCATTCTTCAGCCTCATCGGCGATTTCGGTTAACAGGGCTTCAAATTCGGCCCGGCTGGCGTTGAGAATGTGGGGCTGGCCCAACCAGCGGATAACATCACGCCCGGCAATCGCCATGCGATTACGCGGCGAGGCGTTGATTTGGGGCTGGTTGAGATACTGCTTCATTACTTCTTCAACAACGTCCCAGGCATTGTCGGCCCCAAACAGCTTTTTGATATCTTTGGTGTTGAGAATGCGGAAAGCCTCATCGAGCAGTTGCATCATCTCAACCCGCAGTACATTGATATGACCATACGACGCATTTTTAAGGTTGTTACGCAGGTCAAGTCCGGCTCGGCGTACCACAGCAATGCTGCCAAAGCTGGGGTCGGTGGCCCGGGGGCGAATGACCTCAGAAATGCGCTTGTCGCGGAAGAATTGGGCTACCTGAGTCATAAAATGATCAAACAGCTTATGGAAGTCGTTGTTGGGTCTGGCCCCTAACGGCGGGTTGGTTTTGGTATATCCAAAGGCGCGGCGATAAGCTTGCATACGGTCGCGTTGAGTGTGGCGCAACACCTGGCGGCGATCATATTGATACAGGCCATAAGCCCCGTCGCCGGAAGAGAGCCGCACCGTACCCGCTCGAAACAGCTCCTGAAGTTTCAGCAAGGCGTGAAAAACGCCAATTTTTTCGTGCTGGAAGAGATAATACAAATCGCCAACGGCAATGATCCGTTCAGATGTGACGGTGTCGTCGTAAGGTTGAACGCCCGACGGGAGACGCGTTTGCCCAAATATAGTAGCGGCTTCAGAGCCAAGACCAACCAGTTCGGCCAGACCCTTATCGGGGGGCGGCGTGGCCTGCATATCTTCTTCGACAACCACCGACAACATCTCGTCAATTTGACGCGTAAGAGCATCGGCTAGCTGCGGATTCTGGATGAGATCTGTTCCAAGTCGGTCGATAACCGTCTCCCGCAACGCGGCGATGCGATCCAGTAAATTTTGATACTCGCGTTCAGTCGTCATACTGTGCCTCCTTTAAGATCGGCCTTATCCGTTACCCTCATCAACCCAAAGGGGCTTAAAACTAATCAAATTGACCGATCAACTCGGTTACTTCATCCAGATAGTCTACTAACTCTGCCAAAGCCCGCTGGACACGTCCCGTGCCATAGCCGGCTGGCAGCCCACCCGGGTCTTGAGCGCCGCCGTATGAGGTAACTATCGCCTGTCGAACCAAATCGCTCAACCGTTTAGCCGTCCCTTGTAAAGCTCTAACCCCTGCTTTGCCCCCTTCCCGGATCAAGTGAGGCCCTTTTTCGGTAGCAAAGTAGTAGATCCAATCCAACAGTTCGCCCACAAAGAGGGGAGACTCGTCCTCAGCCTTGAAAATGAGTTCGATGGTTTGTCGCTCGGCCGCTCCCAGAAATACGGAATCCATGGCAAAGTAGACCTCTTGAACCGACTCGGCCACGACGGCCAGCGCGCGCGAGACCAGCACCAACTGCGTACCCAGAAAGACATCAGTGCCTACCCGATCAAAGTAGGTCTGTTGGGCCGCCCAACTTTGCTTAAGGGCTGTGATATAATCGACAATAATCAGGAAGTTGGTCAGGTTTTGTTCCTCTTCAATTGTATTGACTTTATTACGCTTTAACCCAAACGCCTTACGCAATTGGCCCAATTGGCCGCCCACAAGTTCGGGGTTCGTAACAGTATTAGATCCCAGCAGTGACTCGAATAAGGAGTTAATTCGCTGTACCCGGGGGCCGCCTTCAACACCCAACTCATTGACTAACTCATCGATTTCAAACCGAACGATAGCCCGGATGGCGCTGGTATCTTCTTCATCGGCATCCGACCGCAGCGGAGATAAACCCTCTAAAAGCGGGATGGATTGGTCACGGGCCACTTTGGCGCGTGTATAAATACTGGCTTGCGCGCCGGTAACCGCGCCAATATCGGATTGAATAGCGTAACTGCGTGGTGTCCACTCCCATATTTCCTGGTCATCAACGGTTTTGGCTGTAAATGTTTGGGTCAAAGCGGCTACAAATTCCTTGGGCCTTCTGGCATTGGGCCGCCACCCCAATACGTCGCGGAGCGCGCCTTCAACAATGCGCCCCAACGGCGCAGTACCCTCAGCCCCGGAGCCGATCTGACCGGGCGTCGTCGAGAAACGACTGACTTCTTCGGTTAGAAATGGGTAAGCTGTCAGGTCGGTGAACTCTCTGAGCCGTTCGTTAGAGGCTAATGAAACTGAGGACTGAGAATTTAAATCCCCATTGGGGATAGGAATATCGCGATTTTTTCTCATCGTCGTTTTTCCTTTCCGTCGCTATTAAGGCTGACGCTATCATCGTTAGTTAGGTTGCATTCTGCTTTCGAGTTAACCATCACCGGGTACCAGTTTTCGCGCGGAGCCAGGACATTGGGATCGACCCGCACACCAACGAAGTAGTTGCCGGAATGCGGCACAGGCACGTCATAATACCCATGTTCGTCGGTTGTGACTGTAAGATAAAGCTCGCCATCCTCAAAAATAATATCCAGTTTGACGAAGGCGCGTGGTTTTCCTTGACTACTTATGGCTGTACCATAAATGCCGGTTTCCTCTGGTACCAACCTTAGCAACGGTATTTGGGTCATCGTGGCCGGAGTTATGGAGACTCGATACGCCGTCTGGCCTTCAGCTTCCCAGGATTTGTCATCCAGATCGACCTTGGTATCAACCAGGCCGACGGTAATTTCCTTAGAGGAAAGATTGGGAAAGATATACACGCCATTGGCATCGGTTGTTTTTATCTGCCTGATACTTAGACCATCGTCAGCATAAACCGGCACCCCGGCTAGCCCTTTGCCGCAAGTACCATCGATTACGAGTCCTGCCACATTGCCTAAGCACGGTTGGAATAAAAATTTGACCATCACGTTTTGGTCTCCGCAAGATAAATCAATGGTCTGTTTACCTTCAAAGAGATCAGCCGATTCAATTGCCATTCCACGAAACTGCTTGGGGGCTTGGGCCGTAATGGTGTAGCGATTTTCTGTCAACCCTCGGAACACTTTGGGCTGTAATAAGCCCTCCGTTTTTAGAGTCTGGATGGGGTTAGCGAGCGTAGAGTCGCCAACGTACAAGTAAAAATTCGCCGGGATGGGTTCGCTTCTGTCCTCCGCCTCATACTTGAGAATGGCCGCCACCTGAATTTGCCCTGGTTGCCGCTCGTAGGGAATGCGGAGAACTTTGTTTCGGCCCGGTGCCAAGAATGCGCTCACTCTGGAGCTGCGGGGCTGCCACGTGCAGCCACCTTGCTCAACTGATCGAGCTATAAAGGTGGTCAAACCAGGGCAGTTGATTAGCGTCTCTTCACTGCGGCCTCTGGGACTGGTTTTGATGCAGAAGCGACTATCGCCTTCTCCGACATCGATAATCGCAGGAAGCCCACATTCTTCACCATCTTCATCAAAATAGTAGCTATATACCTCGACCCTCGCTGCCTTGGGAATATAGCCGATTTCCAGCGTGGCTACCGTTCCATCATCGATTTTAATCGATTGGGGCTTGATAGCTTCATAGCCATACCGCTCTGGAAGGTTGGCTTCATATTCGTCAATGGGAATATCTGGAAAGACGGCCCAGCCATCTTCATCGGTAGCCTGACATATGAGCAGTTTCTTCCTGCCAGTTAGGGCTACCTCAACGTCTCGAAGGGGTTGACTACGTTCGGCATCCCAGAGGCCGTTTTTTTCAGAATAACCATCCGCACAATCGCGAACAAAGACTCGCACCTTTAGCCTGCCAAAACATTCAACCGCCTCCTCTGATTCTTGATTCGAAACCATTTGCTCCTTAGTCCAAGTCTCTTTTTGAGAAGTTTTTGTTTTTGTCTGGCGCGATGTTTTCGCTGCCTGAGCGGATTGTTTTTTTTGCTCAGTTTGCGCCTCTACCGTACCTTCAGTCTCGGCGTTGCGAGTTTCCTGTTGTCCCTCATCGCCATTTTTTTTGTCATTCATAGTGATTTCCTCCACAGATTGGTGAAACGCATCGGAATGATGCCCCGGATGGCCTGTTTGTCTAATCGCTTCTGCAGCCGCTTTGGCCAGCGAGACGCCCAACGTGATGCTTCAAGCGATCTCCTCGTGAGCAGCCACGCGATTCTCTAGCAAGGTGATATGCTGCCCAATATTGGTTGTCCGCACGGATACTGATGCTGAGCCGGTTCGCTCAACCACGGTCTGCCAACATAGAAAAAGCGCCTGATTGACTTCATAGATGGGCGTCTGGCATCGCTCCAGTCCCGTTTTGATGCTGTTGGTCCATGCCCCCCACTCTCCTTTCTGTTGGCGTCCGAAGCGTAGCAGCGGAGCCAAACCGTCATACGAGAGCAGATCAAAAAAGTGGTATATCAGCTGGTTGAATTGATCCTGGCAAACCGCCAGGTCTCGTCTGGCACTATCCAGATCGATATGTAGGGCGACTGCTTGTTGGCCTTCGCCGGCGGCAAGCAACCCTGTTTCCAGTCGACCCAGTAAATCATCAACGGCATCACCAAAGGTATCCTCAAAGATAATGCTGTCCGACGGCTTATCTTCACGAATCGTCGTTCGTAAACTACGCATCTCTTCCCGCAAGTTGAGTAGGCACGTATTTAAGGTCTTAAACGCAGTTTCCAGAGTCATCGTTTACCTCTTAACCAAAGCCTGGTAAAAGTTTTGGGTGATCTGGCCCGGCCGTGCCAATTTATGCTCTACGGCATAACGGGCGGCACTGACTAGAAAACGAGCCGGGATAATACCCGGATCGGTTCCAGACGCGATGCGTTGGGCGGCCTCTTGAATCATTTTCTGATAATCGGGCCGAAAGCGCACAACCTCAGCCAGACTCTTATCCCCCAGTTGTCGATACGGTTGAAAGCAGATGGTATCAACCACCAAATGGTTGGCCTTAGGGAAGGTGTCCAGCAAAGTTCGGGGAATATTGCTCTGTCTGGGTGAGGGATACAGCCGCTGCCACAATTGACAGAAGGTATCTGCCTCAACCGGAAAGCCCATCCGGCGCAATAGCTCCAGATTAATCAAAATCCTCAAGTAAGGTGTGGGGTGGACGCCGGCCGGATTGTAGGCTTTAGTAATGATGGGTGAGCGAGCCACCACATCCATCAATGAGCCTACAATGGCCGGCCCGCCCAAAAGCAGGCCACACAGGTCGGCCCACATTTCTTTGTGCCAACGGGTCCAGATGCTCGCCACCATCTCGTTCATGCCCGCTCGCCTCAAGCGGTGGTTGATACGCCGGGGCACCTCTTGCCATAGGTCGAGATCGCTCTGCAGATTGTGACTAACCTCATGATGAATTGCCCCCAACGTCCAGGGATTCACTAAGCGGTGATAGGGCAGCTTGATAATCGGGAAGGGATTGGCTCGCCGCCCTAGTCGGGTTAACGGAACTCCGCGCCGAAAGGTAGCCGGGGTGAAGCCGGTTTCCATATAGGCGAACGGCGGCGGCGCCGGGATGGACCTGGCCCGGCCCAACCCGGTGTACACGGCTTGATAACAATCCAGCGCGATTCGATCTGAGGCCAGCAACCAATCGGCAAACCGCGATTGGCGTTGTCCAAATAGCTCCAGGTAGTAATCCCAAGTCTGTTCGGTAAGTTTAATCCAGCGCAACGCACGCTCTTTTTGGAGCAAGAGTGATCGGAGATGTTGCGGGCCAGGCTCGTTTGCGCTGTCTTTCGCGGTCTGGCTCACTTGGTCAGCCAACTTCAGCAAGGGGGTGCGTAGATTGATGATAAGTTGGTTGGCGGCCTGAATATGAGCTTCCGACGGGCTGGCCGGTTCGGTTCCAAACTCGTCACGGTTGAAGGGACGGAGCGCAATAGCATCGCGTTTAACGTTGAGCGCCTGTACGCCGGCAAACTTTCGCAGCGCGGTGGCGGTTCTCCGAGCCTGAGCGGGTTGATCAGGTGCTATCCGGCGGCGCGCAACGCTCTGGCGCTTTTGTGTCCGAATCGCCTCCTTGACCGGGACGACGACCTTACCATTTGTAGAGTATTGTTCATTCGTAGTGGTCATAGGACCTTACTTTTGCATTTCTACGGCGGCGGTCTGTCGGCAACGCATCACGGCCGGAGCGATGAGCCAGTATCGCAGCTATTTGCCGGGCTAATACGCGCGCGGCCACGCTCTGCGTAACTGGCTGGCCATGCTCAATGCGTTGAGCCAGTTGCTCTACGCTGCTGAATAGGATCGTGGGCACCTTGCGGATGAGCGGTCGCGTGCCCGATTGACGATGCAGTAATCGCGTCACGCTTCCGCTTCCCTGGATTAAGGCCGGCAAGGCAACCCATAATGCTCGATAGACGTTTGGGTACAACCGAATGGTAAGTGGTACCATAGCCGCAATGAGTCGTTCTGCTTCTGCACTGTTTTTGGTTGATGCGGCCGCAATGGCTAACTTATCGATCAGTTCCTGGACTTCACGCAGCTCGGCTGAACAGATGGTTACCGCATCGGTAGTTGTCATACCATCAAGCCACTCTTCTTCCAACGCATTTACTAGCTCCTCGTCATCAAATAAGGCCTCGACTACATCAGGCAATCTTGGAGAAACCGATTTACGGCCGTTACTTGTAAAGATAGTCGTGGTGGCGGCAGCCTGATTAGCTGCTGCCATGGCCGTGCGAGCAGCCAAGCCGGATAGGGTTCTGCGGGGGCGCGGTTTATATCCATTTCCGAAGAATGCTTCAAAATCTTCAAACTCCTCAAACGATTCTTCGAATTCATATACGTCTTCAGGCTCCAGCAAGGCCTCGTCAGCATCCTCATGAAGGTCTTCATGATTGTAACGCTCAGGAGCTTCGCTATCTTTATTCTGAAGCTCGCGTGCTTTAAAGTTGGATCGTTCCTGCTCTTGTGCCATACCTTAGACCTCCTGTACGTTTAATTGCACGAGGCGTGCTCGTTAGATGGCTAAAGGTCGTCGACGCATCATAACACGACGCTGAGGACTGGACATTGGTCTAACACGGCGGGTCGCCATACGGGTTCGCGCCGCTGCTCTGGATACTTGACGAGGGCTGGCCAATGTTTTGGCTGTATGTTTGGCCATAATTGCAGCAACGCTCTTTTTGGTAGGTGGCCGTCCTAATCGGGTTAATTTGGCGGTATCGGTGACGGTCTTGGCTACAATTTTAGGGAGGGCGCTGATTAAAGGCTGGGTGCGGCGACTACTGCGCAGCAACAGACCACAGGCTCTGATCCCTTTGCCGATAGAGGGGTTTGTTCTTTTGACCGCCGGTGATGTTGTAGCCGTAAATTTCGATATTTTCCTGGCCATAGCATTGATGCATTTCTGAGTCGTGGCTGGGTTTTTAGATTTAGCCGCAATACCGGCCAGACATTCCATCTCGGCCAGAGCTTCCAGGTTAGCGCCTGTCATTTCCAATTCGGCCTCAAATTCGGCTTCGCTCTCATACTCATCTTCGAATTCAGCCTCGCGGATAAAGCGCTGGGCTGCCCATCGAGCTGCCGCACCGGCGGCTGGTCCGCCGATAGCCGTGGCGACGAGCGGAGCTGCCGTTCGGGCGACGGTTTTGAGAACTCTACTGAAAACCGGGTTTTTAGCGACTCGTTTTACGGTGTTTATCGCTTTTTTGAAAAATTTCCCAATACTCCCAAAAAGCGGATCGCCCTCAAATTCCCACTCGTCTTCACCATAGCCCTCGAACTCACCTAACCCTTCGAGTTCCCATTCGTCTTCACCATAGCCCTCGAACTCACCCAGCCCTTCAAGTTCCCACTCTTCTTCCCCATAACCTTCGAACTCACCCAGCCCCTCAAATTCCCACTCGTCTTCACCATAGCCCTCGAACTCACCTAGCCCTTCGAGTTCCATCAACTCTTCTTCACCATAGGCTTCTAACTCTTCATACATGATTTTGCCTCCTTAATCTGAAGGTGATTATTTTGGTAATGCTTAAAATAGAGTGTATTCTATTCAACCTGGTATGTATAGTCGCTTCTTTTGGTGAGGCATAAATGTGTTACTTCATATGCGTGTCGCTCAAATGAGGTATTGTTTCCTGAATGACGTTCTGCTATAATGAAATGCGGTTCAACGCAAAATTAGAGGAATAAAGAATAAAACAAATCTCCTTGCGACAATGTTCAGGTGCTCAACCCAGGCTTTCACCAGAGGAAGCAATTCTGGCTGCGATGGTCATAGTGTAGGCATACTTGGCAACTCTCACCCTTCGGAGTGTCCCCGGTTATAGCTGATGTAAGCCCCAAACTCCTTCCCAATCAGACTCGTCTCAAATACCCGCGACAATAGGAATGTCTGCCTTCTCACTTACACTTTTGTATTTCATGAAACAACACTATACCTTATCGCATTCTCATTCTTCTGAATAGGTCAAGCGGATGGATAATCTGCCATTTAGATATGGCTTACTTACCTAAAAATATCCGTAGCTTAGTCAGGAAAACAGAGATAGTTGGGCAGAAAGATTGAACTTTAAAGAAACGCGTTACCAGTTGGTCTAGTTGGCAAATATAGGCTTGTTGGTTGCGGGTAATATGGGAACACCATCTTGATCTGATTTTGCTATTGTGCCTCTTCCTCATCCGGCATTTATTCAAAAGAAACGAGGGTCGATATGGTGGAGGATACTTTATCGTGTGTAGAGGTTCAGAGTACATTCACATTAAAAACCCAAACGCACTCTGAACTGGCAGATTTGCTGAGTCAGCTTTTAGCGTGTGTTGGTGAAAAATTGACTCCTAGCAGCTTACCTCAGGAGAATGAAGCGAAATCCGAAGTCGTGCTTGACATCCAATTTGAGGATATTCGCTACACATTAATGCGTTCTTTTAACCCGGAAATCTCTAACCACCCAGTTAATCTTAGCCCACGCGAACAGGAAATTGTTCGTTTAGTGGCCAAAGGGCACTCAAACAAAGTTATCGCCAAGGTGTTAGATATCAGCCCCTGGACGGTTTCTACCCACCTACGGCGGGTATTTGTGAAACTGGAGGTCAGCTCTCGGGCTGAGATGGTGGCCCGGGTCCTGGAGGCGGATTTACACTTCATTAGTGATTAGCCCTCATATATTGGACCGATAGGCTTCGTGCGTTAAAAGCCTCTATGTTCTCTTCGATAAACTAGCAGCCGGCATCCCGGCGCATCTAGCCTCACTTATTCGCGAACGCATCATGGCGCTTCTTTAAACTACGCTGATATGGAACCTGGCGAAATCGGCCAATTTCGCCTGTTCGACAAAACTGGCACGCAACGCTCAAACGCCACATTAACTATCAGGGTTTGGCTGGCCTTGGATTCTTTACACGAATCGGCCTATCGCCAACTGATGCAGTTGAACGTAGTGACGCAGTTAAACCTGCGCCACCACGATGGTAATATCGTCGTGGGGTTCTGCTTCGCCGACGTAAGCGGTTAGGTCCGCTTTGAGATGATCCAGCATGGCTTGGGCGCTGGTGGTTGGTCCGGTTCGAATAGCTTGCTCAAAGCGCTCAAATCCGTACATGTCGGACGTGAGATTGCTGGCCTCAATCAGGCCATCGCTGGTTAAGATGATCATATCGCCTCTTGAAAGCAAGTGGCTAATTTCCTGATAGCCCACCTGGGCCCCCAGCCCTTGTCCCAAAGCAAAGCCACCGATCCCGGCCCATTCGATCGAGCCGTCGAGGTGCTTAAGATAGGGTGGAATACAACCCGCATTAACTGCTTTCAACACCGGACGGACAGTGTTGACGCCCACCAACTCAACATAGCACAGCGCACAATTCTGACGTCGAGGTTTGGTATAGGGCAACAAGGCTTCATCCAAATAGGCTAGCCGCGCCGTGGGGGTTAATTTCAGCGACATGGAAGCATCAAACTGGGACAGACTGGTTGCCATCAGCAGCGCTGCCGATACGCCCTTGCCCGATACATCACCTACGGCCAAGCTGTACTTGTTCAACAAGACTCTGGCTTGGCGGGAGGCGTGATAGGCATAAAAATCTCCGCCCACTTCAAAGGCGGGCTGGGTATAACAGACAACTTCCAGATCGGGCCATTTGGGGATAGGTGGGGGGAGCAGGCTCTGCTGAATCTCTCGAGCCAGGACTAAGTCGCTATGCCAACGATCAACCATCAAGCGATGGCGATCTTCGCTGTCCCGAAGGGCCTGTTCAATTCGTTGGCGTTCAGAAATTTCGTGCGCCAACTGTTTTCTAAGGGCGAATACCTGTTGGTGGCTCGCTTCCAAAGCCGCATCGGTTGCCTGAAATTGATGAGACAAATCCCGGCTAAGAGGGTTAGGAGCTGAACTACTCTGGTCAAGAGACATCTTTCTTCCATCTGCTAAAGAGGGCTACTGTTGCTTGCCTACTACAGCCGAAAGTTTACCTTTAAACGTTCAAAAAACAAAAAGTATCTCATCTGGTAATTGGTTGGATACCTATCGAGGGACCTGTACGATGTTTTGCCTGAGCTATGGCGTGATCAGATCTCTAGGACCACGCTTCAAGGATAGCCTTGATATCGGCCACAAATGCGTCGGCTGTTGCGCCATCGATAAGGCGATGATCGAACGTAAAGCTGATGTAAGCCAGCGGGCGCACGACAATAGCATCTTGGCCATGATCGCTCAGCACAACCACCTGTTTTTCAACCTTCCCAACCCCCAAAATTCCGCATTGCGGCTGGTTGATAATAGGCGTGGCCAATAAACTGCCGGACACACCGTGGTTGGTGATGGTGAACGTACCATCTTGCAGTTCATAGGGTTTTAGTTGATTATGCCTGGCCCGTTGGGTTAAATCGTTGAGGCGCTCGGCCAGGCCGGCCAAATTCAGCCGATCTGCATTTTTGATGACCGGAACCAGCAGCCCATCAGGCACGGCGGCAGCCACGCCCAGATTGATATCGCCTTTCAGTAAAATGCCATCATCGGTCCACTGACTATTGACAATAGGATGGGTTTGCAAGGCCTGACAGACGGCGACCAGGATGTAAGGAGTCAACGTTAGATTGAGACCGCGCTCGGCAAAACGCTCTCGATGATCACGACGATGATTTAACACGGCTGAGAAATCGATTTTAAAAATAGTGGTAGCGTGGGGGCTGTTTTGCTTACTGCGCACCATTCGGTCGGCAATCACGCGGCGCATGCCGGTAAGCGGAATGAGATGATCGTTGGCGTTTGCCGTCGCGGGGATTGAGTCCTGAACGGGCACGGGTTTTGGTCGCGATATGATCGACGCAGGTGGGGGCGACAATACGGGCGTCGCTGATGGCCTATCGCGAGCCGGAGTTGCTGTTTCGGCCTGATTGACCAGACGTCGCTCGACATCGCGCTTTGTGATGCGTCCGTGTAGACCGGTTCCGGTAATGTGATCAATATCGAGCTGATTTTCTTGGGCTATTCGCCTGGCGATAGGCGAAATTTTCGGGCGTTCGCTTATCGAGTCGGTTTGATCCGGCTCGATGCTGTCATCGGAAGTCATATCGATTGCGTCAGACGTTGAATAGCCGTTGGTTTCTATGGCCTCTCCCGGCGTGCCGATGACGGCCAGCGGCGCGCCCACATGGGCAATTTGCCCCTCCGGCACGACAATTTTGAGTAGCGTTCCGTCTAGCTCAGCTACAATCTCGGTAGTGATTTTATCTGTTTCTATCTCAACCAGCGGGTCGTCGATGTGCACCGGATCGCCCTCATTTTTTAGCCAGCGACCAACCTGAGCTTCGATGACGCCTTCGCCAAGTTCGGGAACGGTTATTTTTTCGGCCATGGGATTATCTCCTATAGTATCTAACCAAATGGCTTCTTGCATTTTGAGCAAGAAAACGAACCGCTAAGGCACAAAGTTCGCCAAGAAAAATTAAATCAAAAAACTTTGCGCCCTTTGCGTCTTTGCGGTTTTTATTGCACTTTTGGTTCCGGCTCGTCCGGGTTATGAGTTTATAGAGTGTTAGAGTTAGGGAGTTTAATGAGTTAGCCAATCGTTGATTAGCCTCTTTCTAAGCAATATGCGGCCATTATTTGATATTAACTCCATAAACTTTATGAACTCATTAAATGTTTACAAACGCTATTGATAAAACATCGGAAAGCTGCGCGGATTGGATTCATACATCAACGCATAGACGGTTTTGAAGAGATTATCGGCGGTCGGTTTGGAAAAGAACAGGCCATCGTGACCGTACGCCGGGCGATGGGCGGGCGCGGTAAGCGTGACGGGTTCAGAGTCGAGCCAATAAAATCCGCCTTGTTCTTCCAACACATGCTGCATCATATAAGCCGAGGTGCCGCCGGGCACGTCTTCATCGAAGAAGACAATGCGGTTAGTTTTCTTGAGCGACTCAAGAATGTGGTGATTGACATCAAAGGGGAGTAAAGATCGTACGTCGATGACTTCCACGCTGATATTAAAATCGGCCAGCTGGTGTGCTGCCTCTAACGCGATGCGGCAGCAGGCACCATAGGTCACCACGGTCACATCCTGCCCCTCGCGCAGCGTTTCGGGCACGCCCAGTGGAATAGTCATGGTCTCAAGGTTGTCGGGTACAATTTCTTTGAGGCGATACCCGTTGAGCACTTCAACAACCAGAGCCGGATCATCCCCCTTCAGTAAGGTGTTGTAGAACCCGGCGGCTTGCGCCATATCGCGTGGAACCAGCACGTGCAGACCGCGCACCAAGTTGATGATACCGGCCATCGGCGATCCGGCGTGCCACATGCCCACCAGCCGGTGGCCTCGAGTTCGAATAATGACCGGGGCTTTTTGACCACCCGCCGTGCGCCAATGAAGCGTAGCCAAATCATCCGACATAATTTGGAGCGCGTAGAGCAAGTAATCGAGGTACTGAATTTCGGCAATTGGCCGCAGCCCGCGCAGCGCCAGCCCAATCGCCTGACCAACGATCGTTGCCTCGCGGATGCCGGTATCACCAACGCGCAGTGGGCCGAATTTTTCTTGCAGCCCGGCCATCGTCTGGTTCACACCGCCGATGGCCCCGGTATCTTCACCAAAGGTGATGACGCGCGGATCACGGGCAAAGATCGCCTCAAAAGCGGCATTAAGGAGTTGAAACCCCGGTACGGCGGGCGATTGATCGGAATAGATCGGTGGCTGACCGGGAACACGCAGGGTAGACCTGCTTCCTTCATTAGTCAGATGGCTTCGGTAGCTTTGTCCGTATTCCGCCTGTTTGCGATTATACCAGTCCTGTAATATCTGCCGGGCCGGCGTAACTTCCTGGGGCGTAGCCACCAACACCTCCCAAACGGCTTCGAGCAGCTGGTATCGTTTGGGCCGATTATTTTTCGCCAACGTTTGATACACTTTTTGCAGATAAGCCCCTTGGTTGGTCTCGGTGGCCATTTGGGTCAGCAATTCAAGCGCCTCAAGCTTATCCTGAACTATGGGGTCGTAGCAGGCTTGCCATGCTGCTCGACGAGCGACCAACAGATCCGCTTTAACCGCTTCTTCCACGGAGCGGAGTTCGGTTTCGGTAGCGATTTCCCGCTTGAGCAGCCAATCTCTCATTTTGGTCAAACAATCGTACTCGGCTTCCCAGGCCAGTCGTTCCGGCAATTTATAGCGCTCGTGACTGCCCGATGTCGAATGCCCAAAAGGTTGGGTCAGTTCGATGACGTGGATAATCGCGGGAATGTGGCGCTGCCGGGTTCGCTGCACCGCCTGTTGGTAGGTTTGAACCAAGGTCGGGTAGTCCCAACCGTAAACGGTGTAGATGTCGAAACCGCTCTCATCGCCGGGATTGCGCTGGAAGCCGGCCAGCAGCTCCGATAAGTTGCCCTTGGTGACCTGCAGCTTATTCGGCACAGAGATGCCGTAGCCGTCATCCCAGATCGACAAGACAACTGGAGCTTGTAAAATGCCGATAGCATTGATCGACTCCCAAAACAGCCCTTCGGCGCAGCTGGCATTGCCGATGGTGCCAAACGCAACCTCGTTCCCGTTGTTTGAAAAGTTACGAAACGACTTCAATTCGTCTAATTCACGATACAAGCGCGAGGCGTAGCCCAACCCCACCAAACGCGGCATTTGCGAGGCGGTTGGCGAGACATCGGCGCTGTTGTTGTATTGCTCGACCAAATTTTTCCAGTTCCCCTCCTGATCGAGGAGTCGGAAGTTAAAATGCGAGGCCATCTGGCGGCTGTTGGGGCTAATATCTAGCTCAAAGTTGGCGTCGGCGTACAAGTGCGCGAATAGCTCCTGCAAATTGGTCAATCCCAACGCCAGCAACAAAGTCTGGTCGCGGTAGTAGCCCGAACGGAAATCGCCCTTGTGAAAGGCGTGGGCCAGAGCCACTTGCGGAACTTCTTTGCCGTCGCCAAAAATACCGAACTGAGCTCGACCATTCAAAACCTCTTGTCGCCCGATTTGGCTAAATTGGCGACTGGCGAAGGCCGTGCGGTAGTCATTTATAATTTGGTCTTTGGTTAAGGGGAAATTACTTAAGGGGGTTGGGGAAAAACGTGGTGATTTTTTTCGACGCCGGGGAACAACGTCACTCAAACCTGACCTTATATCCACTTTATCTCTGACCATCTTATTCGTCCTTTGAGTCTACACCATCTTCGCTTTTTAAGAATCGGACCAACATGCGTGATGAGGCATCGAGATGCCGGCGCAATTGGATACAGGCAATTTCCCTATCACGTTGGCGGCAGGCCTCTAAAATTTGGCGATGTTCAATCTGGTTATTGGAGCGGTACTCAATATCATCAGGCGTCGGCACATTCCGCACCAGATAACGGATGACATTTACGTGTAAGCTGCGGAGCGTGTCCATCAAGCGCGGCATATCGGCAGGTTGATATAACGTAGCGTGAAATTCCCAATTTAACTCGCCCCATTTATAGATATCCTTTTCAGGATCCATCTGTACCAAAATGCCCTCAGCCCGAGCTAGCGCCGAGTCGGTTAGATGGGGAACGGCCTTCTCCAAGGCCAGCAATTCCAACACATTGCGCATTGCATAAATTTCAAACACATCTTTTGCTAAAAGCGGCGCAACAAACGCACCCCGATTGGGAACAAAAGCGACCAGGCCTTCCACGGCCAACTGAAAGAGCGCCTCGCGCACCGGAATAGAACTAACGCCGAATTTTTTGGCGATTTTATCCTGTCGTAAACCCTGTGCATCTTCCAATTCGCCCCGTAATATCTTTTCACGGAGCGAATTTGCCACAGTATCAGCCGTTGTCTTCGTTTTGTTCTCAATGAGATGGTTTTTGCTCATGATATTTTATATAATCATATATAATTAATGAAATTTTTCTCAAAAATTACCCTGT
This sequence comes from Anaerolineae bacterium, assembly GCA_020433835.1. The sequence continues at coordinate 21,493 of JAGRBY010000040.1, forward strand.
ATATGAGGGTTTCTGGTGGGATTTATATAGGAATTATATATGATTACTGAGGTGGCGTCAAGGGTAGATTGTGTCGAGCTACTTTCTTATAGGTGTTTTAGACTTTCACTAAGCTTGTATGGCCTGTTTAAAGGAAAAAAAGCGCAATATCTCTATTTCATTGCGGTAGAAATCACCATTAAGGTCGTTTCTGCTGTAACACTGCGTTGAAAAATATATGATTCTTAGAGATAGAAATTCAACAGCGCACTCTGTCTTGATCGTCAAGAGTTATAAATTGGTTCGGGCAATATCTGGTTGGGTGAAACATATTCAAGCATGATGGCGATGGATATTCGTCGCATCAGCATCGCCATCCGTGTGTTGGGCAAAGGCAGCGTTTGGCGCATGATCGATGGCGAACCGATGTCGACAGCGGTGCTGATATGCGACATCCGGCGCGGTCGATCCGCCGATCAACGGATGGCGGTGGCTAAGGCGCTCTGCGATGATTGCATCGAAATCCTCGGCTTACGCAAAGCCCTGAGCGGCTGGAGTCCCGAATGGTCAGGTGACGCGGCGTAGGGCAATCTTTCTGCCTGATCTGCCTAGTACCGGAATACTCCTTTTTGCTTGTGGTTTGGGGGCAATTTGGTAAAATTATCATAGAGGACTGAGGATACCATATTCAGAGTCGCTCATGATAGGCCAAACCGTCAATAATCGCTATAAAGTTGAAGCATCATTGGGGTGGGGCGGCATGGGGACGGTTTATCGCGCTGCCGATTTGATAGAAAATCGGCCCGTTGCCTTGAAAGTCCTCAATCTTTTCCTCAATCGGGAAAACGATGCCATGCTCACCCGTTTTCATCGTGAATTTCGGGTGTTGGCTCGCCTCAACCACCCTTACATCATGCAAGCCTACGACCACGGAACCTTTCAGGATACCCCCTATCTGGTTCTCGAACTGTTGGACGGCGTAACGCTCCGGCAAGAATTGGATGCAGGGCCTATGCCCCGCGAGCAGTTGTTGCATATCGGTCACCAACTGGCCGAGGCCCTGGCATACCTGCATAACCAGTCCATTATCCATCGCGATTTAAAGCCCGGCAATTTGATGCTGCTGTCTAACCAGGATACCCTTCAGGTTAAACTGTTGGATTTTGGCCTGGTGCGTCAAACGAACTTGTCGATGCACCTTACCCAGGAAGGTATGGCCCTGGGCACCGTCGCTTATATGGCTCCCGAACAGGCGCAGGCACTAACCGTCGATTTTCGGGCCGACTTGTACGCTTTTGGCATTCTCCTGTACGAGATGGCCACGGGGCAACTGCCTTTTACCCATCAAAATCCGGCGATGGTCTTAATGCAGCAAATGACCGCTCCCCCGCCGCCGCCGCGCCAGGTCAACCCCCATCTCGATGAACCCCTGGAGCAGTTTATTTTGCACCTTCTGGCCAAAGAGCCGGCCGAGCGACCGGCCAGCACCGAATTGGTCATTCAACATCTGGCCCATTTGGCCGATGAAAGTGTCGTGCTGGTTCGTCCGCCTAGTCTCGACCAAACCGTTGGCCGGGCCGATTTAATTCCACGTGTGCCGCTTATTGGCCGCTCGGCAGTGATG